>DAOPUP010000084.1:0-8533 GCA_035350655.1 Acidovorax sp.
CGCCATACATGTAAAAGCGGTTCGGCGCACTCACGCCAGGGCGCACGCCTGGCTGCGGCAGGTGGGTGCTGTGCTCGAACGCCAGCGGCACAAAGCTGGCGCCCGGGGCGTTGAGGTTCTCGTCCACGCCGCGCTCGGCATGCATGCGATAGAAGCCGCCCACCACATAGCGGTCCATCATGTAGACCACCGGCTCGGCCACTGCCTCGTGCACCCGCTCTTGCGTGAGCACCCCTTCCTGGATGATCACATCGCTGACCGGCTGGCCGTCCTTGATAACGGCCATCTTGTTGCGGGTCTTGCGATTCAGTGCATCGAGCTCCTTGGCATCACGCACTGTCATGATGCCCATGCCGTAGGTGCCATGGTCGGGCTTGACGATCACGAACGGCTTTTCGTGAATGCCATATTCCTTGTACTTGCGCCGCACCTTGGCCAGCAGGGCATCCACACCGGTCTGCAACGCGTCCATGCCCGTGCCTTCAGCAAAGTCCACGCCTTCGCACTGGCTGAACAGCGGATTGATGAGCCAGGGGTCAATGCCCAGCATCTTGCCAAAGCGCTTGGCCACTTCTTCGTAGTTCTTGAAATGCGTACTTTTGCGGCGCACGCTCCAGCCCGCGTGCAACGGCGGCAGCAGGTATTGCTCGTGCAGGTCTTCCAGAATGCCAGGTGCTCCTGCAGACAAGTCGTTGTTGAGCAAAATGGTGCAGGGGTCAAAGTCCTTGAGCCCCAGCCTGCCTTTGGTACGGATCACGGGTTCTAGCAGCACCGATTCACCGTTGGGCAGCTCGATCAGCGAGGGTTTCTTGATCTCGGGGCTGATGGAGCCCACGCGCACGTTCAGGCCTGCCATGTTGAAGATGCGCTGCAGCTGCACCACGTTGGCCAGATAGAACGTGTTGCGCGTGTGGTTCTCGGGGATGATCAGCAGGTTGCGCGCCTCGGGGCAGATCTTCTCGATGGCGGCCATAGCGGCCTGCACGGCCAGGGGCAGCATCTCTGGGGTGAGATTGTTCCAGCCGCCGGGGAACAGGTTGGTGTCCACGGGCGCGAGCTTGAAGCCCGCATTGCGGATATCGACCGAGGTGTAGAACGGCGGCGTGTGCTCCATCCACTCCAGCCGAAACCAGCGCTCGATGGCGGGCATCGAGTCGAGAATGCGCTGCTCGAGTTCGTTGATCGGCCCGGTGAGGGCCGTGATGAGATGCGGAACCATAGATGCCCTCGGGAAGCGATTGCGGTCGATTGTAGGGAGTTGGGGACGGGCCAGGGTTTCGCAAGCCGGCAAAGGCCTGTGGCGGTCAGCGGCGCCAGAACGCCGGCGTGAGCAAGGCCATGAAACTCAAAATTTCCAGCCGCCCCAGCAGCATGGCCAGCGTGCACACCCAGATCTGGAAATCGGTCAGCACCGCATAGTTGGAGGCCGGCCCCACGCTGCCCAGACCGGGGCCCGCGCAGTTGACGCTGGCCAGCACCACGGAAAAAGCCGTCACCGGGTCCAGGTCGGTGAGCAGCATGACCATGCTGAGCCCGAAGATGGTGCCGCCATAGACCAGCATGAACGCCAGCACCGAAAAAATCACGCGGTTGTCCACCACGGCCTCGCCCAGGCGCACGGGCTGCACCGCGCGCGGATGCACCAGGCGATTCATTTCGCGGCGCGCCTGCTTGAGCAAGATGAGCATGCGCACCATCTTGATGCCGCCCCCGGTCGATCCCGCACTGGTGGCCACGCCCGACAGCAGCAGCATGAACACGGGCGCAAACACCGGCCAGGCCAGATAGTCCACCGTGGCGTAACCCGTGGTGGTGGCCAGGGACACCACATTGAACATGCCATGGCGCAGCGCATCCAGGGGCGCATACACGCCCTTGAGCCACAGCAATCCGGCCACCAGCAGCCCCCCGCCCACCAGGGTGGACAAGGTGGCGCGCAACTCCGGGTCACGCCAGAAGCCGCCCCAATGCCGCTTGCGCATGGCCACGAAATACAACGCGAAGTTGCAGCTGGCCACCAGCATGAAAAAGACGCAGATGGCCTCCAGCAACGGGGACTGGAAATGCCCGAAGCTGGCGTCATAAGAAGACAGCCCCCCCAGGCTGACGGTGGTGAACATGTGCATCAACGCATCCAGCGGCCCCATGCCCGCAGCCCAATAGGCCAGTGCACAGGCGACGGAGAACACCGCATACACGCCCCACAGGCCTTTGGCGGTGCCCGTCATGCGCGGCGTGAGCTTGGCGTCCTTCAACGGGCCGGCCGCTTCGGCCTTGAACAGCTGGCTACCGCCCACCCCAAGCAGCGGCAGCACTGCCACCGCCAAAATCAGAATGCCCATGCCGCCCATCCACTGCAAAAAGGTGCGCCACACGTTCACCGAGACGGGCAAGTGGTCCAGCCCCGCGAGCACCGTGGAGCCCGTGGTGGTCAGGCCCGAAACGGCCTCGAAGTAGGCATGGGTGAACGACATCGGGCGACCGATGTGGTGGCCTGCCAGCATCAGCGGCACGGCGGCGGACAGCGGCAGCAGCATCCACACCAGCGAGACCAGCATCACGCCATGGCGCGGTTGCAGCTCCTGGCGGAACAGGCGCAAACGCCACCAGAACCAGGCCCCCACCAGCAGCGTGCCCGCCATGGCCAGCGGGTAGACATGCCACACCCCGTCCCCCGTCCAGAGCGACACCGCCAGCGGCAGCCCCATGGACAGCGAAAAGATCATGACCAGGATGCCCAGCACCCGCAGCACGGGAAACATGTCCACCATGGTGTTCTCGCGCGCCGGGCTCAGAAGAAGGTGGCGCTCACGCGGAAGAGCTTTTCCACGTCGCGCACGAGCCGCTTGTGCGGCAGGAAGAACACCACATGGTCATTGCTCTCGAGCACCGTGCCGCTGCGCGGAATGATCACCTGCGGCTCGCGCAGAGCATCGGGCGAGACCTCGGTCTGATCGTGCGCGTCGGGCAGGCCGCGCACGATCAGACCGATGTGCACGTCGCGCGGCAATGCCAGCTCGCTGACCTTGCGGCCCACCACGCGCGAGGTCTTGCGGTCCCCGCGCACCACGATCTCGAGCGCCTCGGCCACGCCCCGGCGCAGGCTGTGCACGGCCTGCACATCACCCTGGCGCACGTAGGCCAGCAACTCACCCAGCATGGCCTGCGCGGGCGACAGGGCAATGTCGATCTGCGTGCCATGCATCAGGTCGGCATAGCTGCGGCGGTTGATGAGCGCCAGCACGCGGCGCGCGCCCAGGCGCTTGGCCAGCAGACAGGACATGATGTTGTCCTCGTCGTCGTCGGTCAGGGCCAGAAAGAGGTCGATCTCGTCAATGCTCTCATCCCCGAGCAGGTTTTCATCGGTGGTGTCCCCCTGCAGCACCAGCACATCAGACGGCAGACGCGAGGCCAGCTCGATGCAGCGAGCGCTGTCGTCCTCGATGATCTTCACCAGATAACGCCCCGGCTCCTTGCCCAGCTCCAGCGCCAGGTGCAGGCCCACGCGGCCGCCCCCGGCAATCATGATGCGGCGCACCGGCCGCACCGGGGTCGCGTCCCGGCGGTGCAAGGTGGCCAGCACATGGGCAATGTGCTCACGCGCGGCCAGCACGAAGACTTCATCGCCAGGCTCAATGCGGGTTTCGCCATCACAGGACACGAAGCGGTCGGGCTCTTCGGGAAAGCGGCGGTAAATGGCCACCAGGCGCACCGCCACCTCGGGCGTGCTGCTGCGCAGCTCGGCCACGGTGTGCCCCACCATGGGCGCTCCGGCCCGCGCGCGCACCGACACCAGGCAGGCCCGGCCGCCGGCAAACTCGCGCACCTGCATGGCCTCGGGGTAGTCGATGAGCTTGCCGATGTAGCGCGTGAGGGACTCTTCGGGGCAGATGATGCGGTCCACCGCAAAGCCCTCGGGGCCCACCAGACGCTCATCGGACTGGAACCCGGTGGAGCGCACCCGCGCGATGCGCTTGGGGATGTTGAACATCAGCTGCGCGACCTTGCAGCACACGAGGTTGGTTTCATCCTGCGCGGCGCAGGCAATCAGCAGGTCGGTGTCCTGCGCGCCCGCCTCGGCCAGCACGGCGGGCTCAATGCCGTTGCCCACCACGCCCCGCAAGTCGAACCGCGACTCCAGATCGCGCAGCCGGCCCGCGTCGGTGTCGATGACGGTGATGTCGTTGTGCTCGGACACCAGGCTGTCGGCCACGCTCTGGCCCACGCGGCCGGCCCCGAGGATGATGATTTTCATGTGGTATGGGCTTTGAGCGCAGTTCTTTCAAGCACTACCAGCTATGAAAAAAGGAGCGGATCAGTTCCGTACCTCGCCCTCGCCCAGCACTACGTACTTGAGCGAGGTCAGACCTTCGAGCCCCACAGGCCCGCGCGCATGGAACTTGTCGGTGCTGATGCCGATTTCGGCCCCCAGCCCAAACTCAAAGCCATCGGCAAACCGCGTACTGGTGTTCACCATCACGCTGGCGGAATCCACCTCGCGCAGGAACTGCTGGGCATGCATATGGTCACGCGTCAGGATGGCATCGGTGTGGTGGCTGGAATAGCGGTTGATGTGGGCAATGGCCTCGTCCACACCCTCCACCACCTTCACGCTGATGATGGGCGCCAGGTATTCCTCGCTCCAGTCCTGCTCGGTGGCGGCCACCAGCCGGGCCCCCGGCACCGCCTGCAGAACCGCCAGGGATTCAGGGCAACCGCGCATCTCCACGCCCTTGGCGGCATACACCGCGCCAATTAGGGGCAAAAATTCTGCCGCCACGCCGCGCGCCACCAGCAAGCCTTCACTGGCGTTGCAGGGGCTGTATTTGCTGGTCTTGGCGTTGTCGGCCACCTTCACCGCCATGGCGATGTCGCAGGGGTCGTCCACATAGGTATGGCAATTGCCGTCCAGGTGCTTGATCACGGGCACCTTGGCGCCCGCGCTGATGCGCTCGATCAGGCCCTTGCCGCCGCGCGGAATGATCACGTCCACAAACTGCGGCATGGCAATCAATTGGCCCACGGCCTCGCGGTCGGTGGTCTGCACTAGCTGCACCGCGTCTTGCGGCAAACCGGCCTCGGCCAGCGCCTGCTGCACGAGTTGGGCCAACGCCTTGTTGGAATCAATGGCCTCGGAGCCGCCCCGCAGGATGCAGGCGTTTCCGCTCTTGATGGAGAGCGACGCGGCCTCGATGGTCACGTTGGGTCGGCTCTCGTAAATCATGCCAAACACACCAATGGGCACGCGCATCTGGCCTACCCGGATGCCGCTGGGCTGCTGCTTCATGCCGATGATTTCGCCAATGATGTCGGGCATCGCAGCCAATTGCTCGCAGCCCAGGGCGCAGGTCTCCAGCACTTTGGGGCTGAGCTTCAAACGGTCCACCATCGGCTCAGGCAACCCGGCAGCGCGGGCGCGCGTGAGGTCACGGGCGTTGTCGATCTGCAGCGCATCGGTCTGCTCGCGCAGGAGGCGTGCCAAGGCCAGCAATGCTTTGTTTTTGATAGCTGCTGGCGCTTTTGCCATAATGGCAGAGGCCGTTTTTGCCTGGTGACCGAGGGTGTGCGTGTATTCAGCGACGTTGAGGGCGTTCATGTGGCGATTTTGCCGCACTTGGCTTTACCCTTGCAGCCTTGCCCGACTCACCACCGCACCCGGCCATGACCGACACACCCCCCACCCAGCTCGCCACCCTGGCCCAGGCCCTGCAAGCCTTCGAACGCGGCGACCACAGCGCCGCCGCCCTGGGCACCCTGGCCCGCCAGCAAACCACCCTACTTGCCGCCCTGCCCCCGCGTTACAACGAGGTGCTGCTGAACCTGCTGGACCGGCTGGAATCGAGCGCGCTGTTCTCCGAGGAAAGCTGCTCGTTCAGCCAGAGGGATCTGGTGACGAATCTGTGGGTGTGGGTGGAAAAAGCGCAGGAAACCCTGGCCCAGGCATAAGGCGCGCCCCAACATCGGGCCGAGCGCAGCGCAGGGGACGCAGACCGTGGGGTCGCCTTTTCATTGGTGACTTTCTTTTGGCGAAGCAAAAGAAAGTTACTGCGCCGCCGGGCGCACTCCCCGGCTCCCGCCCTTGGCGCTGGCATCCAGCCTGATCAATACACAAGCCCAGGCTTCGACAAGCTCAGCCCGAACGGTTGAGAGAGACTCAGGAAATCACTACAAAGTCCATAGCTACTAGCGCTCATTCCACAAGCGCCAGCAGCAAAAAACACCTCAAACCTCCGCCCGCCCCACCCACTTCTCCCGCGCAATATAGGCCCGTACCCCCAGCCCCATGAATGGCTGCGGCGGCATGCGCGTCGGCCCGCCCAAGGCCAGGGCGTGGGCCAGCAGCGGGTGGTCCTGCCCCAGCGCCAGGTCCGCCGCCAAAGCCCCCAAGGCCGTGAACTTGACCACCCCCGCGCCATTGCACCCTGCCACGCCATGCACCTGCGGCGCCAGGCGCCCCCAGCGCGGCGCGCCGTTGCGGGTGATGGCAATCGACCCCTCCCAAAAATGCTCCAGCGCCACATCGGCCAGTTGCGGAAAGCGCGCGGCAAACACCGCAGCATGGGTGCGGCGCGCACGCTCGCGCACGGCGGGGCTGACGCGGAAATGCGGCGCGTATTCAAAGCCCTGGCGCACGAGGATGCGGTGGTCTTCGGTGTAACGCAGCGTGGCGCCGGTGACGGCACTGGCGGGCGTCACGCCCCAGCTTTCGGGTGCGCCCAGGCGGCTGCGCTGCTCGGGCGTGAGCGGCGCGGTGAGCGAGCCGAAGGTGACGAGCGGAAAGGTCTCGCCCCCCCAGGCGCTGCCGAACAGCCCCAGCTGCTGCGCAAAGCCGTTGGCTGCCAGCAAAAGCTGCGGCGCGCGCACACGGCCATGGGGCATGTGCGCCAGCACCTTGCCGCCCGACAGGTCCAGCCGCTGCACGGGCGTGTGCTCATGCAGGGTGACGTTGGCGGGCAGCGCATCGGCCAGGCCCCGGCACAGCGCGGCGGGGTTGAGCAGCACCGTGCCCGGCGTGTAAAGCCCGGCGGCAAAGTAGCGCGTGCCCAAGCGCGCGGCCAGGGCGTTGCGGTCCAGCAGCTCATGCGGGGCGCCCAGCGCGCGCAGCTCTTGCACATGGTGGTCCAGCGTGCGCTCGGCGGCGGGCGATACGGCGCAGTGGTACTTGCCTGCACGGCGCCATTGGCAGTCGATGCGGTGCTGCGCCACCAGGTGCTCCAGATCGTTCAGCCCCGCTGTGAGTAGCGCCTGATAGTGCGCGGCCTGGCGCAGTTCTTCGAGCGAACTGCCAATGTTGTGCGGCACATCGATCGCAAAGCCCGAGTTGCGGCCCGAGGCGTTGTGGCCCACGGTGCCCGCGTCCACCAGCACGATGTGGGCATGCGGGCGCAGCTCGGCCAGGCGGCGCGCGGCGGCCAGCCCGGCAAAGCCTGCGCCCAGCACCAGCCAGTCGGCCTGCACATCGCCCTGCAGCGCGGGGCGCGCGGTGCGTGGGGGCAGGATGGCAGACCAGCCGTTGGTGGCGTCATCGTTCGGCAAGCGCAAAACCGCTGTGCCCTGCGGCCAGCGCAGGGATTGATCGGCGCCCGCCATCACCGCGCCGCGCTGGTCAGGCGGCACAGCTGAAAGGCCAGGCGCTGCAGGGCCTGCCAGCCGTCTTGCGGCCAGTCGGGCTGCTTGAGCCCCTTCACGATGCCATCCACGGTGTGGGCCGACTGCAGCAGGCGCGCCAGGGCGGCGTCGCTGGCCTTGGGCAGGATGCGCTCGAACAGCCGCTCCTTGGGGCCCCAGATGCGGTTTTCGCGCAGGGCCATGGGCAGGGGGCGGCCGACATTCATGGCGTCTTTCACGCGCTTGAGGGCCCGGATGTCCTCGGCCAGTGCCCAGTGCACCAGCACCTCGGCCTCGCCTTCGGCCTGCAGGCCGTCGAGCATGCGCTGCACGCGGCCCGTTTGCCCGGCCAGCACCGATTCGGACAGCTTGAACACGTCGTAGCGCGCCACGTTGAGCACGGCGGCCTCGACCTGGGCCTGGGTCAACTCGCCCGCCGGGTGCAACAGGGCCAGTTTTTGGATTTCCTGGTGCGCGGCCAGCAGATTGCCTTCGACACGGTCGGCAAAAAACTGCAGCGTGCGCTGGCCTTCCTCGCCCGCCACCACCCGCTGGCCCTGCGCAGCCAGGCGCTGGGCAATCCACTGCGGCAACATGCCGCGCTCCACGGGGTCGATCTGAATGGAGACTCCGTTGGCTTCGAGCGCGGAAAACCAGGCGCCGGTGCGCGTGGCCTTGTCCAGGCGCGGCAACATCACCAGCGTGAGCGTGCTGTCGTTGCCCCGGGCCGATTCGGCCACCTGCTGCAACGCCACGCTGCCGTCCTTGCCGGGCTTGCCCGAGGGAATGCGGATCTCAACGATCTGCTTGTCGGCAAACAGGCTCAAGCTGCCACCCGCCGCCAGCACGGCGCTCCAGTCGAAGTGCGCACCCGCCACGGTGTACGAACTGCGCTCGGTATAGCCCTGGGCGCGGGCCGTGGCGC
>DAOPUP010000085.1:0-8431 GCA_035350655.1 Acidovorax sp.
GTTTCGAGGACCCGTTTGGCATCCACCGTATTCATGGTTCAGCGATTCCGGGAAAAATTGGGCCACGCGTCGATTGCGGGCACTACACCAACTGCAGGAGTCAATCCGGCGCGCCAGGAAGAAACTCTGGAGCGACCAGCCACCCAGCGGGACACCGCCTTCGGGCGAACACGGTCTGGCAGACCGTCAGGGCGGATTGTAGCCCAGGCCCCACTCCGCCAGCGCTTGCCTCATATCGTCTGGCAGTGGCGCATGAAACTCCAGCGCCTGCCCTGAGACCGGGTGTGCAAAAGACAGCCGATAGGCGTGGAGCGCCTGACGCGCCATTCCTGCAGCAACACCCCCCCCGTAAAGGACATCCGCCACCAGCGGATGCCCCAGGGACGCCATGTGCACACGAATCTGATGGGTGCGCCCCGTATGCAGCGTGCACTCCACCCAGCAACCAAGGTCGTTGCCCTCAAGGTATTTCACATCCGTACGCGCAGGCTTGCCGGCATGGCTGTCGAGATTGACCACCGCCATGCGCAAGCGGTTGCGAGGATCGCGCCCGATGGGGGCCTGCACCGTACGGTTGCGGGGCCCCATCCAGGGCCGGTGCGCGAGCGCAAGGTATTGCCGGTGCACGGATCGCTCGGCGATCATGCGCACGAGTGTGTCCATCGTGGCCCGGTCCCGGGCGACCACCATCAGGCCGCTGGTGTCCTTGTCCAGCCGGTGCACGATGCCCGCGCGGGGCACCAGGTGCGCCTTCTCGTCGCGCGCCAGCAGTCCGTTCAAAAGTGTTCCAGCCCAGTTGCCAGGAGCAGGATGAACGACCAGGCCCGCCGGCTTATTGATGACCAGCAGGTGCTCGTCCTCATACACCACGTTGATGGGCAGCGATTCGGGGCGAAATGCCTGGCTCTGCAGCGTCGGGCGCATCTCTATCACCACCGACTCGCCAGCCTTCACGCGGGTAGCCGCCTTCGTCACCGGGCGGCCATTCAGGGACACAAGCCCCTGCGACAAAAGCTGCTGCAGATAGCTGCGGGAAAACTCCGGTACGAGTTCGACCAGTGCCCGATCCAGACGGGCACCATGCTGGGCCACGGCAACCGCCACCTGCCGCAATTCGGATTGCGCCTCGGCGGGACCCATGAACTCATCTACCAGCCCCAGGTCATCGGCACCTTCGACCGGACCAGCATCCCACCCGGCCTCGGTTGCCGGAGTTTCACGCGGGGATGCCTCTGGCGGCATGTCAGGCACTGCGGGCTGAGCGGCCGCGGTCACGCTCAACGCGCCGGCAGGTAACGGACCGGGTCCACAGGCTTGCCCTGACGGCGAATCTCGAAGTGGAGCTTCACGCGGTCCGCATCCGTGCTGCCCATTTCCGCGATTTTCTGCCCGCGCCGAACGGCCTGGTCTTCCTTGACCAGCAATGCCTGGTTGTGGGCATAGGCGGTCAGGAACGTGTTGTTGTGCTTGAGGATGACAAGATTGCCATAGCCCCGCAAACCGGCGCCCGCGTACACCACCCGCCCGTCGGCTGCCGCAACGACCGGGTCACCGGCCTTGCCCGCAATGTCATAGCCCTTGTTGCGGGCCTCGTCGAACCCCGCCAGCAACGAGCCCGATGCAGGCCATATGAACGGGACATCATCATCCGACGAGGCCGTAGTGGAAGCAGGGTTGGTGGGTGCCGGGATCGGCGCAGGCGTCGCAGCACTGGCAGCCGGCTTGGCGGCACTCGCGGCCGGCGCTGGATTAACCGCCGAAGAGGTGACCGGGCGCGTCACCACCCCGGTGTCTGCCGCCGGTGCCACGGCGGTGGACGAGGGCGGCACGACGCGCAGCACCTGACCCACTTCGATCAGATTGGCATTTTCCAGGTTGTTCCAGCGGGCAATGTCTTTCCAGCCCTGGCCATTCTCAAGGCCGATGCGAATCAATGTATCTCCGGCCTTGACCGTGTAATAACCCTGCTTTCCAGCGTTCTCGGCACCCGGCAACGGCTTGATGGCAGCAACCACCAGGCCAGGAGCAGATGAAGGCGCCGAGGACGTTCCGCGATCTTCCACGGGAGCCTTCGTCATCCGGGTCCCGCAGCCGGCAAGCACCAGTGCCGTCAACGCTACGGAAACCCCAACGACCAGACTACGCGATACCAACATAAGCATTTCCTTCAGGCAATTCCCGATTTTAGAGGGACAAAATGAACCGGCTCGAGCACGCTTTGTTTCAATCCGTGCGCGGTTTTGTCAATCACAAGCAACATTTGCTGCCCACCGGCCAGCGCCATGGGTGCCACCAGGCGCCCACCCGGGGCCAACTGGTCGCACCAGGCCTGCGGCAGGGCTTCGCCACCGGCGGCTGCGATGATGGCAGCATAGGGCGCCCCCTTGGCATAACCTTGCATGCCATCGCCAAACAGCAAATGCACATTGGCCAGCCGCAGGTGGCGCAGGTTGTCGCGAGCCTTTTCGTGCAGGCCGCGCAGCCGCTCGACCGTGTACACCTCGCGCGCGATATGGCTGAGCACCGCAGCCTGGTAACCGCACCCGGTGCCGATTTCAAGCACACGGCCCAGCCCGCCAGCACGCGCGCCTTCTGCGCCCACCAGCAGCTCGCACATGCGCGCCACTACGCTCGGCTTGGAGATGGTCTGTGCCAGGCCGATGGGCAAACTGGTGTCTTCATAGGCCTGGTTCACCAGGGCGCTATCGACAAAGCGGTGCCGTTCCACCGCCGCCAGGGCCTCCAGCACCGCCGGCGAGGAAATGCCGCCCGCGGCGAGCTTGTGCACCATGCGGGCGCGCACCGCGGCCGAATCCAGCCCGACGCCCTGGGGCGCCGCCGGCGCGCTGCGGCGCACTGGAATGGGCACCGCCTTGGAGGTGGGTGCCCCTGTGCCATCCAGGCGCGCGGGAAATCCGGGTCTGCGCTGCATCACCGCTGCGCAGGCAATGGCCCTGCAGCGACCAGGCGCGACGCCGTCTGCGCCCAGGAGCCGAGATTGTCGTGGTCGGTCAGGTCTACCTTCAACGGAGTGACCGACACATGCCCCTGGGCCGTGGCATGAAAGTCGGTGCCCTCGGCATCGTCCTTGGCCGCGCCAGCCCCACCAATCCAGTACATCACCTCACCGCGCGGGCTTTCCTGCACGATCACACGCTCGGCCGCATGCCGACGCCCCAGGCGGCACAGTTTCAGGGGACGCAAGGCCGCAAGCGGCATGTTCGGGATGTTGATGTTGAGCAACCAGGGCGCCTGGGCCAGCAGGTTCTGCGCCACCATCTGCGTGACGATTTCGCGGGTCTTGTGCGCCGCGGCGTCGATTTCACCCCAGCCCTTGTCCACCTGGGACACCGCCATGGCCGGAATGCCGAAAAGGTAGCCCTCCATGGCAGCGCCCACCGTGCCCGAATAGATGGTGTCGTCGCCCATGTTGGCGCCGTTGTTGATGCCTGACACCACCAGATCGGGGCGGTATCCGAGCAGCCCGGTGAGCGCAATGTGCACGCAGTCTGCCGGCGTGCCGTTGACATAACGGAAACCGTTGGCCGCCCGGTGCACATACAAAGGGGAATGCAGGGTCAGGGCGTTCGACTTGGCGCTGTTGTTGTGCTCGGGCGCAACCACTTCGACGTCTGCGATGGTCTTGAGCGCCTCGTACAAGGCCACGATGCCCGGGGCCTGGTAGCCGTCGTCATTGGATAGGAGAATCTTCATGGTCACTGTGCGGATTGC
The DNA here is from genome assembly GCA_035350655.1 of Acidovorax sp. GTDB lineage: Bacteria > Pseudomonadota > Gammaproteobacteria > Burkholderiales > Burkholderiaceae_C > Acidovorax. Next base: position 3,733 of record DAOPUP010000085.1, read on the forward strand.
AACGGATTGTAGGTGGCCGCCGGCTGGGATGCGCCCGTCGCCACCGGGAAACAGCACAGCCTGCGCCCCCCTATCATGCAGCCCACCATTGACAGGAGACATCCCATGCACGCTTGGCTTTGCACCAACCCCACTGGCGTTGACGCACTCACCTGGACCGAACTTCCCACACCCACGCCCCAGGCGGGCGAGGTGCTCATCGAAGTCAAGGCGGCCAGCCTGAACTTTCCGGATCTGCTGATCGTGCAGAACAAATACCAGATGAAGCCACCGCTGCCGTTCGTGCCGGGCTCGGAATACGCCGGCGTGGTGCAGGCCGTGGGCGAAGGGGTCACGCACCTGCAGGTGGGGCAGCGTGTGGCCTGCCTGTCGGGCACCGGCGGCTTCGCCACCCACACCATTGCGCCGGCGGCGCTGTGCATGCCCCTGCCAGAGAGCTTCTCGTATGTGGACGCCGCAGCATTCATCATGATCTATGCCACGTCCCACCATGCGCTGGTAGACCGCGCCCAGCTCAAGGCAGGGGAAACCGTATTGGTGCTCGGCGCGGCCGGCGGCGTGGGCACGGCGGCCATCCAGATCGCCAAGGCCCTGGGCGCGCGGGTGATCGCCGCAGCCTCCAGCGACGAGAAATGCGCGCTGTGCACCTCCATCGGCGCCGATGCCACCATCAACTACGGCCAGGAAAACCTGCGTGAGGCGATCAAGGCCCTGACCCAGGGCAAGGGCCCGGACGTGATCTATGACCCCGTGGGCGGAGACTTTGCCGAGCCCGCGTTCCGCTCGATCGCCTGGCGCGGCCGCTACCTGGTGGTGGGCTTTGCCTCGGGCCCCATCCCTGCGCTGCCACTGAACCTGGCGCTGCTCAAAGGCGCCTCCATCGTAGGGGTCTTCTGGGGCGAATTCTCCAGGCGCGAGCCCCAGGCCAATGCCGCCATGATGGGCGAGCTGGCGCAGTGGTACGCACAGGGCAAGATCAGGCCTGTGATCGACCGCACCATGCCCATGGCCGAACTGCGCGCGGCCTATGCCCACATGGGCTCGCGCGCTGTGATGGGCAAGCTGGTCATGGTCAACTGAAACCACGCCGCACAGGCGCGCAGCCTCGCGGTGACCCGCCGCCCTGTGTCACACTCGTGGACCCCAGCCCTTGAAACAAATGCTCGCATATGGTAGACCGCCCCCCCTCTGAAATTGCCCGCGAAACGCTCAAGCAGCTGGCCGTTCGCCGGCTCTCGCCCACACCAGACAACTACCAGGCGCTCTACGAAGAAATCGCCGGCGTGCGCGCGTCCCCGGTTTTTCCGCAGGGGCCGTTGCAGCAAATTCTGAGGGTTTTGCCCGGCCAGACCCCGGCCCAGAAACGGCTGCTGGGCCAGTTCGAGCGGGCCGTGAAAGACAAGGACTGGACTTCCCTGCAAAGTGTCCTGGTCGGCTACGCCAACCTGGGGCTCAACCCGGGAAAGGCCGAGCCCCTCGTACCCGCAGCCGTGGCCCCGACCATCCTGCCCGACGAGCTCGCACAGATGCTGGCACGGCTGATCGACAACGCCTTGCCGGCGCTCGGCGAAGACGATGTGCGCATGCTTGAAATGGCGCAGCAGCTGATCAAATTTCTGCGCGAACCCGCCCCGCCGGTCTCCACCGTGCAGTTGATGCTGGGCAACTTCAGCCACCGCCTGTCGTTTGCCGCCGAGGACCAGGCCGCCATCCGCGCAAGTTTGCTCGAGCTGCTGCACATGGTGTTCGAGAACATCTCCGCGCTGAGCGTGGAAGACCGCTGGCTCCACGGCCAGACCGAGGCCCTGATGGCGGCCTCCACCCCACCGCTCACACTGCGGCGGCTGGACGATGTGCAACGGCGCCTGAAGGACGTGATCTTCAAGCAGACCGAAGCCCACGCCCGCACCCTGGAGGCGCATGAGCAGATGAAGGAAATGCTCTCCACCTTCATCGAGCGCCTGGCCACGATCTCCGACTCCAGCGCCACGTACCAGGGCACCATGGAACGCTGCGCAGACCTCATCGGCAAGGCCAGCACCCTGGAGGAAATTGCCCCCGTCCTGCAGGAGGTGATGCAGGCCACCCGCTCCATGGGGCTGCAGAGCCGCACGGCCCACGACGAGCTGAACGAGCTGCGCGAGCGCACCGAACTCAACCGTGCACAAGTGGTACAGCTCCAGCAGGAACTCGATCGCGCCAGCAGCCAGGCGCGCCACGACCCGCTCACCGGCTCGCTCAACCGCAAGGGGCTGGACGAGGCGATGGAGCGTGAGCTGGCCCGTGCAAGCCGCACGGGCAACCCGCTGTGCCTGGCCCTGCTGGACATCGACAACTTCAAGACCATCAATGACCGGCTCGGCCACACCGGTGGCGATGCGGCGCTGGTGCACCTCACCGAAGTCACCCGCGAAGTCATGCGCCCCCAGGACCTGCTGGCCCGCTACGGTGGCGAAGAGTTCGTCTTGCTGTTGCCCGACACCACGGTCGCCAACGCCGTCGCCGCCATGACGCGCCTGCAGCGCGAGCTGACCACCCGCTTCTTTCTGCAGGGCCAGGAAAAAGTGCTGATCACCTTCAGCGCGGGCGTGGCCCAGCTGGGCGAAGGTGAGACGGGCGCCGATGCCATTTTGCGGGCCGACAAAAGCATGTACCTGGCCAAACGCTCAGGCAAGAACCGCGTACTGGCCGCCTGAAACCTCACCCGCCCCGCACCAGCACCGTGCCCCCCTTTCAACGCCGCGCCTTTCTGCAACGTGCCGCCCTGGTGGCCACCGCCACCGCCCTGCCCCGCTGGGCATGGAGCACCAGCGCGCTGCAGCACGACCCCTTCGCCCTGGGCGTCGCCAGCGGTGACCCCACGCCCGACGGTGTAGTGCTGTGGACCAGGCTGCTGCCCACGCCAGGCAGCCCGCTCGGCACGCCGCTCACCGTGCACTGGGAGCTGGCCGATGACCCGGCCTTTCGGCGCATCGTGCAGCGCGGACAGGCCACGGCGCTGCCGGCCCTGGGCCACAGCGTGCATGTGGAACTGACCGGCCTGGCCCCGGCCCGCTGGTACCACTACCGCTTCATGCTGGGCGACGCGGTCAGCGCCACGGGCCGCACCCGCACCGCGCCCGCAGCCGATGCCATGGACGCCCATCTACGCATCGCCTTTGCCTCCTGCCAGCGCTGGGAACATGGCCACTACGCTGCGTGGCGCCACCTGTGCGCCGACCAGCCCGACCTGGTGCTCTTTCTGGGCGACTACATCTACGAATACGCATCACCGCACAACACCACGGGCCTGGCCCGCGTGCACGCGCTGCGGCATGCCAGCACCTTGGCCGACTTTCGGGACCGCTACGCGCTGCACAAGAGCGACCCCGCCCTGCAGGCCGCCCATGCCGCCTGCCCCTGGGCCGTCACCTGGGACGACCATGAGGTGCAGAACGACTATGCCGGCGCACAAGGCAAAGGCAGCCAGGGCGATACGACGGCTTTCCTGGCCCTGCGCAGCGCAGCCTGGCAGGCGTTCTACGAAAACATGCCGCTGCGCGCGGCCAGCCTGGTGGCGCCCGACTTTGGTGCCTTGCAGGTGTACCGGCGCCTGCGCTGGGGCCGCCTGGCCCATGTGCACCTGCTCGACACCCGCCAGCACCGCCAGTGGCAGGCCTGCCGCGCGGCCGACACAGGCGGGGCTGCCGCCATGCGCCCGCAAGACTGTGCCGCCCTGGCCGACCCGCAACGCACCCTGCTGGGCGCTGCGCAGGAGCAGTGGCTCGATGCCGGCCTGGCCGATGACGCCAGCCAGCACCGCACCCGCTGGAGCGTGATCGCGCAGCAAACCCTGTTCTCGCCGCGCCGCTACCCCTCGGGCGTGGTCTCCACCGACAGCTGGGACGGCTACCCCGGCGCCCGTGCGCGCCTGCTGCAGTCACTGGCCGGCCACGCGCCGCGCAACAGCGTGCTGCTGGGCGGCGACATCCACCAGAACTATGTCTGCCAGGTGAGGGCCGATGCAGGGGCCGAGGGCCAACCGCCTGGCGGCCCGGTGATCGCCAGCGAGTTCTGCGGCACCTCCATCAGTTCGCGCGCGGGCACCACGCAGGACAAGGTCGACGCCATCGCCCGCCACAACCCACATGTGCTGCTGGCGCGCAGCGACCAGCGCGGCTACGGCCTGGCAGACATCACGCCGCAGCGCTGGACCACCAGCTTGCGGGTGGTGGACGACCCCCTGCGGGCCGACAGTGGCGCATCCACCCTGGCACGCTTCGTGGTGGAAGACGGGCAGGCCGGCCCCGTGTCAGAATAGCTATATATTTAATAGCGCAAACCCAATACAAAATAAGAGCCTGAGGCCAAAAACGCCTAAAAACGGGCGCAAAACTGCTCCCTGTCAAAACACTGCCCACCGGCCGCCCGCCCGGTACCGTGGATCCCCGCCCACCCGATGGAGAACGCAGAATGTCCAGGACCACCCCGCTGCGCATTGCGCTGATCGCCGCTGCCGCCCTGCTGGCCGGCTGCAACAGCGCCCCGCCGCTGGCCTACAGCGTGCCCCACCAGCCCGAGGGCGCCTCGGGCAGCACCGAAAAGCCGGGTTGGGCCACCGAGAAATTCGCCGTGGCGGCGGCCAACCCGCTGGCCACCGATTCCGGCTACCAGGTGCTCAAGGCCGGCGGCGCGGCCATCGACGCGGCCATTGCCGTGC
>DAOPUP010000086.1:0-8369 GCA_035350655.1 Acidovorax sp.
CCCAGACCTCGCGGTGCAGGGTGTCCACCATGTCGGCGCGGCAGTATTCGGGGGCCAGCGGGCCGTCGGTTTCGATGCGGCGGGTGAGGGTGGCGGCGTCCAGCCATTCCTGGGCGACCTGGGCCAGGGCCTGCTCGAACACGTCAAACGCTTCTTCGGCCACCGTGCAGCCGGCCGCCATGGCGTGGCCGCCAAATTTCAGCAGCACGCCCGGATGGCGCTTGGCCACCAGGTCGAGCGCATCGCGCAGGTGAAAGCCGGGGATGGAGCGGCCCGATCCCTTGAGCTCGTGCGCCTTGCCCGGCGCGCTGCTGGCAGCAAACACAAAGGTGGGACGGTGCAGCTTGTCCTTGATGCGGCTGGCAACGATGCCGACCACGCCTTCGTGGAAATCGGGGTCGAACACGCTGATGGCCGGCGGCGGTTCTTCGTCCTCCTGGAACAGGCTTTCGGCCATCAGCAGCGCCTGGTCGCGCATGCCGCCCTCGATTTCGCGGCGCTCGCGGTTGATGCCGTCGAGCGTGGCGGCCAGCTCAGCCGCGCGGCCCGCGTCGTCGGTCAGCAGGCATTCGATGCCCAGCGTCATGTCGGCCAGGCGCCCTGCGGCGTTGATGCGCGGGCCTAAAGCGAAGCCGAAGTCGAACGTGGTGGCCACGGGCGCCTTGCGGCTGGCGGCGGTGAACAGCGCGGCCACCCCGGCGGGCATCTGGCCTGCGCGGATGCGCTTGAGGCCCTGCGCCACCAGGCGGCGGTTGTTGGCATCAAGCTTGACCACGTCGGCCACGGTGCCCAAAGCCACCAGCGTGAGCAGGGGGTCGAGCTTGGGTTGGGGTCTAGGTGCCCCCAGGCTCCCCGCTGAGCGTGGTTCGCTGCCCCCAGCCGGGGACGTGGCCCCGGCCGAGCCGGTTCCTGGGGCGCTCCCGCCTTGGGGCGGCCCGGCGGCGCTCGATGCGTCAAACACCCCCCGCGCGCGCAGTTCGGCGCGCAGCGCCAGCAGCACGTAGAACATCACGCCCACACCGGCCATGGACTTGCTCTCGAACGGGCAGCCGGGCTGGTTGGGGTTGACGATGGCGTCTGCTGCGGGCAATTCGGGGCCGGGCAGGTGGTGGTCGGTGACGAGCACCTGCAGGCCCAGCGCCTTGGCCTCGGCCACGCCCTCCACGCTGGCGATGCCGTTGTCCACGGTGATCAGCACATCGGCGCCGCGCTCGGCCACGCGGCGGGCGATGGACGCGGTGAGGCCATAGCCGTCGTTGACGCGGTCGGGCACCAGGTAGTCCACATGGGTGGCCCCCAGCAGGCGCAGGCCGCGCACACCCACGGCGCAGGCGGTGGCGCCGTCGCAGTCGTAGTCGGCCACGATGCAAAGGCGCTGGTTCTGTGCCATGGCGTCGGCCAGCAGGCGGGCGGCGGCGCCAATGCCTTTCAGGCCACCGGGCGGCAGCAGGCGCGCCAGGCCATCGTCGAGCTCGTCCTTGCCCCGCACGCCGCGCGCGGCATACAGGCGCGCCAGCAGCGGGTGCACACCGGCCTGTTCGAGCGCCCAGGCGGCGCGGGGGGGGACGTCGCGCGCTACTATTTTCATAGCTTGGTGCCCAGGTCGATAAAGAGCTGAGGCCTGAAAAGGCCTTGAATGCGCTGAACCAGCCCGCGTGGCGCGCTGTGAAAGTCCATGGCGTTGCGCTCACCGCACAGCGTGATTCTCGCGACCCCGCCGCGCGCTACCTGGGCGTGCAACCGGGCCAGTGGGCCTGCGTCCAGCGCGGCCCAGGCGCTGGCCCAGGCGGGCCAGTCCTGGCGCAGGGCGCTGCTGCGCAGGGCGTCTTCTACCTGCACATGCCGCCGCGCACTGGGCGGCGGGGGCGCATCCAGCCGACCCGCACCATGCAGCCAGAAGGCGTTGACTGGCAGCAGGCCCTGCGCGCTGCGGGCGTCGTTGAAGGGGTGGGTGTAGAGCAGCATTTGCAGCTCGCTGTGCAGGCGCTGCCAGGTTTGCGCGGCCTGCACCTGCGCGCCGGGCTGGCCGCTAGCTTGTGCCTGGTGTTGCAGCCAGCCGCGCACATCGCCGCCTTGCACGCGTTCCAGTGACGGCGTGGCCAGGTGTGCCAGTGCATCGCCACGCGCCAGCCAGCGCGTGGGCTGGTCGTAAGTCAGGGCGATGCCATCTTTGTGCAGCCAGGGCGCAACGATGTCCAGCAGGGCGCGCGAGGCGGCTTCGTCCAGCGCCAGCGCTTGCGGGTCGAGCAGCGTGATGTGGTCGGTGCCCACCTGCCAGTGGCAGGGCGTGACAAAGGCCCAGGCTGAGGCATCTGCGCCCGGCGTCTCGGTGCCCGGCGTCTCTGCGGCGGGTGCATGGGGCGCCTGCGCCGCCAGGGTGTGCACCGCCGCCATGGCCTGTGTGGGCCGCCCCTGCTGCTGCACCTGCCAGGCGGCCCAGGGCGTGTGCGCGCCATCGCCGGGCAGCCCCAGCGCGCGCGCCAGCGCCCGCTCGTGGGGCATGGCGGGGTGGTCTTCGTCGCCCGTATCGCTGCCTTCGCGCTGCAGGTGGCGCAGCAGCCAGTCCAGGTGGGGCAGGGACAGGGTTTGCAGCAGGTGCTGGCAGCCGGGCTGGTGGCTGGCGGCGTAGGGGATGATCAGGTGGAGCGGGTCAGACATGGGACGCTATTGTCCCGGATGGCCGTGCGCCGGGTCAGATGGCAGCGGCGGCGATGTCGTCGGGGCCGTCGTCCAGCCGGGCCAGCGCGGCCAGCAGGTCGGCATCGGTACGGTGCAGGCGCAGCAAGGGCCCCGGGGGCAGGGCGCCCGCGCGGCGCAGCGGTGTTTCCACGGGCAGCTTCAAGCCGCTGATGTGCAGGGTGATGTTCTGCCGCTGCAGCTGCGCACACAGCTTGGCGACCACCTCGATCCCGGTGACGTCGATGCGGTTGATGGGCTGGGCCAGCAGGCATATCTGCTGTGTGCCAGGGTGCGCGGCCAGGTGTTCGATGATGGCGCGCTCAAAGCGGTTGGCCGTGGCAAAGTCCAGCGCCGCATCCATGCGCAGCGCGTACAGGTGGGGCGCCAGCGGCGGCAGCTGCCACAGGTGGCGGTCGCGCAGGCTGCCGTCGGGGTGCCGGCCCACTTCAATGATGCGCGGGTGCAGGCGCTGGTACAGAAAATGGCTCAGCGCCATCAACACACCGGCCAGCACGCCCCAGTACAGGCGCGGCGCCGCCAGCAGCGTGATGGCAAAGGTGGTGCCGGCAATGCTCGCTTCAGCGCGTGAAATGCGCCACAGCCGCACCAGCGCTCGTGGCTGGATGAGGCCCAGCACGGCCGCCACCACAATGGCCGACAGCACCGGCCCCGGCACCAAACGCAGCACGGGCGTGAACAGCAGCAGCGCCACCAGCACCACCACCACCGAGGCCACGGTGGCCCAGCCGGTCTGCGCGCCGGCATACAGGTTCAGCGCCGAGCGCGAAAAGGAGGAGCTGGTCGGAAACGCGCCGCTCAGCCCCGCCGCCACCTTGCCCAGCCCCTGCCCGATCAGGTCCTGGTCCTGGTCCCAGCGCTTGCCGGCGCGCTCGCTGTCCACCTTGGCGCTCGATGCGGTTTCCAGAAAGCTCACCAGCGTGATGATCAGCGTGGGCAGCAGCAACTGGCCCAGCGTGGCCCAGCCGGGCCAGTGGGGCAGCTGCAAGGTGGGCAGCCCCGAGGGCAGGTTGCCCACCACGGCCCCGCCCGAGGCCTCAAACCCCAGCGCTGCCGACAGCCCTGCGCTGGCCAGCACGATCAGCAGCACCGACGGAAATGCCGGTCGCCAGCGCCGCACCAGCACCAGCAGCGCCAGGCTGGCCAGGCCAAACGCCGCCGAGGCCCCGTGCACGCGCGGCGCTGCCAGCATGTCGGCCCAGTCGCCCTGCCAGCCCAGCAGCGCGGGCAGCTGCGAGCCAATGATCAGCACCCCCGCTGCCTGCGTGAATGCCGTCAGCACCGGGGCGCTGACCAGGTTGAGCAGCCAGCCAAAGCGCACAAAGCCCAGCCCCACCTGCGCCAGCCCACTGAGCAAGGCCAGCCACACAGCCAGATTGATCCATTGCGCGCTGCCCGGCTCTGCCAGCCCGGTCAGCGAGGCGCTCACCAGCAGGCAGCTCAGCGCCGTAGGCCCCACCGACAGCCGGGTGGAAGCGCTGAACAGCACGGCGATCAGCGCCGGCAGCATCGAGGCGTAAATGCCCGTGACCAGCGGCATACCGGCCAGCGCGGCGTAGGCCACGCCCTGGGGTATCACCATCAGACCGACCGTCAGGCCCGCCAGGGCTTCGCTGCGCAGCAGCGCTGCATCGGGGCGGGGCCAGCGCAAACAAGGGAAGAAGCGTTGCAATGAAGGCATGGCGTGATGGTCCGCGCAACGGCCTGCTGTCTCAGATCGTGAACAGGGTCTAACGCTGCGGCATGTCCTGGACCGAGTAGCCCAGCGACACCATGGCGTCTTCAGGGATGGGCGGCATGCTGGCGTTCCAGGCCTCCCAGGCCTTGCGCATGGCCGCCAGGCGTTCGGGCTGGCGCCCGCCCAGATTGGCGCGCTCGCGCTCGTCGGCCGGAATGTTGAACAGGTAGTCGTTGCCATCGACGCGCAGGTATTTCCATTCGCCATCGCGCAGCGCCCGCTGGCCCCGGTGGTTCATGCGGAAATGCACAGGCCTGGCAAACTCTTGCTCCGGCGCGCGCAGCACCGGCAGCAGCGAGATGCCGTCCAGCGGGTAGTCGGGGTGCGCGGCCACGCCTGCGGCATCCAGCAGCGTCGCCGTCCAGTCCATGGTCAGGCATTGCTGGGTACTGGTGCGGCCGGGGGCAATCACGGCGGGCCAGTGGGCAATCCAGGGCACGCGGATGCCGCCCTCGGTCAGGTCCATCTTGCCGCCCACCAGCGGCCAGTTGTCCGAGAAACGCTCGCCGCCGTTGTCGCTGGTGAAGACGATCAGCGTGTTGTCCAGCTGGCCGTTGGCGCGCAGGGCCTCGACCAGCCAGCCTATGCCCTCGTCCATGTGGTGGATCATGCGGCGGTACTGGTGGATGTTGCCGCCATGCAGGTGAAACAGGTTGGACTTGACCTCTTGCGACAGCGCCTGGTCGTCGCGCGTTTCCCAGGGCCAGTGCGGGGCGGTGTAGTGCAGGCTGAGCAAAAAAGGCGCGTCTTGCGTGGCCATGCGGTTGACGTAATCCACCGCGCGCTGCGAGAGCAGGTCGGTCAGGTAGCCCTCTTCGGTATGGCTTTGCTCGCCCAAGTACAGATCGTGGTGGCCCGCGCTGGTGCAGTGGGTGAAATAGTCCACCCCTCCCGACATGGGGCCAAAGAATTCTGCATAGCCCGATGGCAGCGGCCCAAAGGCCGGTGGGTAGCCCAGGTGCCATTTGCCGATCAGCGCGGTGCGGTAGCCCGCGCCCTGGAGCAGCGACGGCAGGGTCGGGTGCTCGGGCGGCAGGCCCAGCGTGGTGCTGCCCTTGCTGCGGCTGTTGATGGGCTCTTCGGCCGCGCCGCGCAGGCGGTACTGGTAGCGCCCGGTCATCATGGCAAAGCGCGTGGGCGAACACACCGGCGAGTTGGAATAGCCCTGCGTGAGCTTGAGGCCACCTGCGGCCAGCTGGTCCAGCACCGGGGAGACGGGGCCAAAGGCGGCCTCGCGGCCTCCGTAGCAGCCCAGGTCGGCAAAGCCCAGGTCATCGGCCACGATAAAGATCAGATTGGGTTTTGGCATGTTCAGTGTCTTGGCAGGAAGGGGCGAAAGGGGTGAGCCGTGCGCGTCAGGGCTGAATGTTGGCGCGCAGCACCACGGGGCTCCATTCCTTGCGGAAGGCCTGCACGATGGCGCCCGCCTGGGCGGGAGTCGTGGACAGGGCGTTGACGCGCGCATCGGCGAACTTGCGCTGCACGGCAGGGTCTTTCATCAGCGCGGCCACTTCCTTGCCCAGGTATTCGACCTTGTCGCGGGGCATGCTGGCGGGGGCAAACAGCGCATTCCAGGGCTCGGCCACGAGGTCCACGCCGGCCTCGCGAAAGGTGGGAATGTCTTTGGCGAAGGAGGAGCGCTGGGGGCTGGAGATTGCCAGGATGCGAATCTTGCCGGCCTGGTGCTGGGGCAGCAGTACGTCCAGCGAGTCCATCACCACCGGCACCTGTCCGCCGACCAGGTCGGTCAGCAAGGGCCCGGAGCCTCGGTAGCCGACCACCTCGGTTTTCACGCCGGCTTTGTCGCCCACCATCAGTGCAAAAAAGTGCACCAGGCTACCGGTGGCTGGCACGCCCACGTTCGCTTTGTCGGGGTTGGCGCGCATCCAGGCCAGCAGGTGGGTCAGGGCCTTGACGGGTACGGCCGCGCCCACGGCGATGGCCAGTTCGTAGCTATTGACCACGGAAACCGGCTGGTAGTCCCGCTCTGGGTCGTAGCCACTGTCCTTGTAAATCAAGGGGCCAATCACCATGCTGGGCGGATTGGCAAACAGCAGCACGTTCTGCTGGGCGGGCGTGTTCTTGACCTGTTGGGCCGCCAGGCGGGAGCCGGCGCCGGGCTTGTTGTCGATGATGACCGGCACGCCCAGCCGGGTCTGGAGCCCATCGCCCACGATCCGCGCAGCGCGGTCGGTGATGCCCCCGGGGGGGTAGCCCACCACGATTTTCAGGGGGCCTTCGATTTTCTGGGCATGGGCGCCCGCCGTAAGGCAGGTGAGCATTGCGGCGCAAAGCCAATGGGTGATGCGGTGCATGGCAAGTCTCCTGGGAATGATCAGAGGAACGGCAGGGGCTGCTCTGAGGAGACGCGACTGTAGGATGGCGTGCGATCTTTGTTCAAATCAATCATCCCCCATGAAAACCCTCAACCCCCAGGGCATAGACGACATGCTGCTGTACCGCCTGAGCCAGGTGCTGGGTACGGCGGGCAGCCTGGTCACTCGCCTGTGCGAGGGCGAGTTCGGCATCACCCGGCGCGAATGGCGGGTGCTGGCGCAGTTGGGCAAGCGCGACGGCATTTTGTCGTCTGAGCTTGCCGACGCGGCCCTGTTGGACCGGGCGCGCACTTCGCGGGCCGTCACGGCGTTGGCGGCCAAGCAACTGGTGGCGCGCGTGCCCCGCCCGCACGACCGCCGCCAGGTGGCCCTGCACCTCACCGAAGCGGGACAGGCCCTGTACGAGAGGGTGCTGCCCCGGGTGTTGGACATTCACCAGGCGTTGGTGGCCCCCCTGCGCCCGCAAGAGGCAGAGCAGCTGGACGCGCTGCTGGCTGTCTTGCAGCACCAGGCCGATGCCATGCAGCGCGGCACCGACCTGCCCAAGGCCGACCGGCGCCGGGGCGGGCGTGGGCGGCGCGAGCGCAGCTGACGACCGGGGGCGCTGGCGCGCGGTGCCACAATCGCCAGCTTATGCAAATTCCCTACGAACTGGCCCTGGGCTGGCGCTACACCCGCGCGGGCCGCGCCACGCGGCGCAACGGTTTCATCTCGTTCATCTCGGGCGTGTCCATGCTGGGCATTGCCCTGGGTGTGGCGGCGCTGATCATCGTGCTGTCGGTGATGAACGGCTTTCAAAAGGAGGTGCGCGACCGCATGCTGAGCGTGGTCTCGCACATCGAGATCTTCGCGCCCCAGGGCGCGGCCTTGCCCGATGTGGCACGCACGCTGGCCGAGGCCCGGCAGAACCCCAGCGTGATCGGCGCCGCGCCCTTTGTGGGGGCGCAGGCCTTGCTGGCGCGCGGCGAGGACATGAAGGGCACGCTGGTGCGCGGCATCGACCCGGCCCTGGAAGGCGCGGTGACCGATCTGGCCGCCACCAACGAAGAAACGCTCAAGCTGCTGGTGCCCGGCGAGTTTCGCGTGGTGCTGGGGGGCGAGCTGGCGCGGGCCCTGGGCGTGCGCGTGGGTGACGCCGTGACGCTGATCGCACCGGCCGGCCAGGTCACGCCCGCCGGCGTGGTGCCGCGCCTCAAGCAGATGACGGTGGCGGGCATGTTTGATTCGGGCCACTACGAATACGACTCGGCCCTGGTGCTGCTGCACCACGAGGACGCGCAGCGCATCTTCCGCCTGGAAGGCCCCACCGGCATTCGCCTCAAGCTCCAGGACCTGCACCAGGCACGCGCGGTGGCGCAGCAGCTGGCCGGCAGCCTGAGCGACCGGCTGCTGATCCGCGACTGGACGCAGCAAAACCGCACCTGGTTTGCCGCCGTGCAGCTGGAAAAACGCATGATGTTCATCATCCTCACGCTGATCGTGGCCGTGGCCGCGTTCAACCTGGTGAGCACGCTGGTGATGACGGTGACCGACAAGCGCGCCGACATCGCCATCCTGCGCACGCTGGGCGCCAGCCCCAAAAGCATCATGGGCATCTT
>DAOPUP010000087.1:0-8347 GCA_035350655.1 Acidovorax sp.
CTGCATGTGCGCAACCGCATGGTGCAGGCCTACACCGACATCATGAACATGCAGGTCTAAGCGCGCGGCCAGAATTCACGCCGACCGCCATGGCAAACACGCCGCCACTCTGTTTTTCATAGCTGGCAACGATTGCAAGACAAGCGCTTGCCCACGATTTCACCCAACAAAAAAGCCACTCTTTCACAGAGTGGCTTTTTTGTTGCCCGGGATTCACTTTCGCGCCCGCACAGAATTACTTCACTTTTCATAGCTGACAGTCCTTACAAAACAAGGACCACAGCCGTTTATTCTGCAAAAACCGACAGCGTCTGCGAAAACGTGCCGGGCTCGCATCTCAGTGCACCATCTGCGGCTGGCCTTCAAACATATGCTCGAACTGCGCCAGCCAAGGCTCGGCCAGGCAGCGGATCTGGGCATCGTTGCGCAGGATGCGCTGCATGATGCGCGTTTTCTCGCGCTTTTGTTCGGGCAGCAGCTCGTGCTCTTGCGACTTGAAACGCAGTTGCTCGATCAGCACCGCGCAGGCGCCTTCGTAGCGCACCACACCATCCCAATCCTTGCTGCGGGCTGCTTCCAGCATCTTGGCACTGCTGTCTTCGATGGCTTTGTAATAGTCAATCAACATATGCGACATGGTTCAGGCCTCCATCAGCACCGGCTGGCCGGCCACTAGGGCCTCGGCAGAAGGGCCTGTTTTCTTGATTTCATTCCACCCGAGGGCCACCGGCTCAATGAGGCGCATGACCTCCTGCATCATGGCATCGTCGTTGCGGGCGTTGGCCATGATCAGCCGGCGCATGCAGTAGTCATACAGGTCGCCCAGGTTCTGCGCCAGTTCGCCGCCGTCAACCCGGTCGAGGGCCGTGATCAGGCCTTCTTCAATGATGCGCAGGGCCTTGGAGATGGCATTGACCTTGCCCAGCACATCGCCACGGGCCAGGGCGCCACGCGCGGTGGCAATGGAACTGAGCACACCCTCATACAGCAGCGCAACCAGCTGATGCTGGTCGATCGTGTGCATGCTGGTCTCTACATTGATACGCTGGTAGGCATTGGCTGCACGGGGGCTGTAGGCGCTGAACATGCTTGCTTCCTTGCTATGTATTTACTTTAGTTATCGGCCAGTGCCAGAAAAACTGAAGCCCCTCATCAGCCGTTTGACTTGTTCCAGGCAGACACCTGTTGCGAGATATAGGCATTGAGCCCATTCAAGCTGCTCAGCTGGGTGTCCAGGGCGTTGTAGCGCTGCGTGATCCGTTTTTCAAACGCATTCACCTTGTCGTTCACCCGCGCCTGGTCCTGGCTGTTGCGCTTGAGGCTCAGCTGCAGCGTGTCGTCCTTGGATTTGAAGAAACCGTCGTTGGACAGCAGGTTGGTGGTGAGCGCCTTCAACTGCACCGCGATGCCATCGGCCGAGCCCCCGCCCGTGTTGCGAAACAGGCCTTTCACATCGTCGGGGTTACTGGCCAGCGCCTTGCTCAGCTTGCCAGAGTCCACCGCCAGGTCGCCGCCCCGCTGCTGGGTGATGCCCACATCCGCCAGGCGCTTGAAGGCACCGCCTCCGGTGGTAACCGACTGAATGGCATTGCGCAACGAGTTCTGCAGGGCCACAGTGGTCGAATCACCCTGCAGCAACCCGGCCGCATTGGTCTTGGCGTCGTACTTGGTCGCGTCCTGCAGCAACTGGTTGATGGCGTTGTAGGCTTTCACGAACCCGTCAATATTGGACTGGATCGCCGCCTCATCCTTGCCCACCGTGATATCGATCGCCGCCGTGGTCACCTGCTCGGCCTTGAAGGTCACGCCAGAAATCGTGGAGGCAAAGGTATTGGTGCCCGAGGACACAGCGATGCCATTGACCGTGGCCTTGGCATTGGCCGCCGCCTGCGTCACCGTGGCGCCCGCCACCAAGCGGGACAACCCGGTTGCATCGGTGTTGCCCGCGCTTTGGGGATCGGTGTCGGCGCCTTCCAGAACACTGAGCCGAAAACCCGACTCTTCGCCCGTGCTCTTACTGCGCAGCAGCAGGCGCTCGCCCGAAGCATCCGACAGGATGGATGCGGTCACACCCGCACCCGAGCCATTGATTTTGCTGGCGACATCCGAGAGCTTGTCGCTGGCGCTGATGGAAATTTCTACGGGCTGACCGCTACTGGGCGTGAACGATGCAGGCGCCACGCTCCATTGGCCCAGCTCCAGCCGCAAAGTGCCCGCGCCCAGAGCGCCGCCTACCGGCAGCAGCGCCGCCGACGCGGTGGCCTGCGCTTTGGCCAGGCTTTGCACCTCCACGCTGAACGTGGTCGGCAAGGTGCCACCGATGGCCGTGGCAGACACAAACTTCGGGTCTGACGATGTGGTGCTGACCCCATTCCAGCCCGTCAGGCTGGTCAGCTTACCTGCCGCATCAGAAAGCGTGGAGACCAGCGACTTGATCTGGCCGAACGCAGAAATCTTGGTATTGACCGTGGCCGCCTGCACCTTAAGCGTGTCCAGGGGCTTTTTTTCCAGCGCGACCAACTGGGAAATGATGTTCTTGACATCAAGCCCGTTCGTACCGACGCCTGGGGATGAAATGGTTGCCATACAAACCTCCTGAACTGGCCAACGGAAATTATGGCGCCGAATGGCGCAACAGAACGCCCGTATTCACACCAGGAAACCCGTCTTATCCAGCGGTCCTGGCACCCGCCTCCCAAAAAGCCAAATGGCGGCGACAGAAACCTGCCGCCGCCTGGCGTGTTGCAGAGGCATCGGTCTGATGCCTCCAGCCCACTGCGACTTACCGCAGCAGGGCCAATACACCCTGTGGCAGTTGGTTGGCCTGGGCCACCATGGCCGTGCCGGCCTGCTGCAGGATCTGGGCACGCGACAGGTTGGCGGTTTCTGCCGCGAAGTCGGCGTCCAGAATGCGTGAACGTGAAGAGGACAGGTTTTCCGACGTCACTTGCAGGTTGCCAATCGACGTTTCAAAGCGCGATTGCAGAGCACCGAGCTTGGCGCGTTCGCCGTTGATGAAAGCCAGACCCGAGTCCACCGTCTTAAGGGCTTCCGTGGCCTTTTTGAAGGTGGTCACATCCAGGTTGGCCACTTCTTGCAGGTCGGAGGCACTGTCTGCGGGCGCGGTCGTATTGAACGCGTTGGTGGTGGTCGCATTGGTCGAGAACGACTTGTCGGAGTCCAGAACCACATAGCCGCTGACCGTGGACTGGTCAGCACCAGAGGCTGCAGCCAAGGTATCTGCGGCACCGATTGCAGTGCCGTTCGCCTGCAGCTTCTGGATGTTGACTGCACCTGCATTGGCGCCAGAAGTGGCGCTTTTGTAGATGCCGATGTCTTGCCCGCTGGCACTGGTCAAAACAACGCCATCGTTGGTGGAATTCAGCGATGCCGTAATGCCCGTCTTAGAGGCCTGCTCGTTGATGGCGGAGACCGCGTTCGACAAGCCATCGGCCGTGTTGAGTGCCGTCACGTTGAAGGAGACGGTCTGGCCCAGAGCCGGCGAAGTGGGCGCATTGTCGGCACGCAGCTCGAAGGTATAGGCACCAACCGACGTGAAGGACAGCTGCGCTTCCGTGCGCGCAGAAGCTGTCACACCCGTGTTCGCAGTCTGCAGGTTGATGTTGTCGGCCATCGCCTTGGCCGTGTCGTTGGCCGTAATGGTGATGTTCTTGGAGCCCAGGGCACCGTTGACGGCCAGTGTGCCGCCGGTTACGCCATTGGTGCCCCAGGAGGTGGCGCTTGCACCGCTCCCTGAGCCATTGGCCGAGGTGTTCTGGTTGTTGCCGTACACGCTGGTGCGCAGATTAGCGGTGGCTGCCACGATGGTCTGGTTGGCGTTCGCGCCCACCTGGAACTGCTGGGTACCAAAAGAGCCGTTGAGCAACTTGGCGCCGTTGAATTCGGTCGTTTGCGAGATACGGTCCAGTTCGGACACGAGCTGACCAACTTCGGCCTGCAGCGCCTGGCGGTCGCTGGCACTGTTAGACGCGTTGGCCGACTGCACCGCCAGTTCACGCACACGTTGCAGGATGTCGCCAGACGCCTTGAGCGCGCCTTCAGCGGTTTGCGCCAGCGAGATGCCGTCATTCGCATTGCGCACGGCCTGGTTCAGGCCGCGGATCTGGCCGGTGAAGCGCTCGGAAATGGCCAGGCCGGCGGCGTCGTCCTTGGCGCTGTTGATGCGCAGGCCCGACGACAGGCGCTGGATGGAGGTGTTCAGCGAAGTCTGGCTGGTGCCCAGGTTGCGCTGGGCTGTCAGCGATGCGACGTTGGTGTTAATGGTGGATGCCATGGCAAATCTCCTGAAAAGAACTGACTGAATATGGCGTTGCCGCCAACCTGGTGCCAGGCAAGGCACCTGGCTATCGGTCCACAGTGCCGACCTGGCCTTCTGTTGAACGGCGGAGGGCATTTACCTTCCGTTGCATATCTTTTCGGCCACCCCTGCGAAAACTTTAGGGCGCAAACGCACAAGTTGACGGGTTTTTCCGCTCCTTATCCGGCCAACGCAGGAGGGCACCCCTGCCCACAATTGCCCATCGGTTTCGTATTGCCTGCCGGACGGTAGTCCCCCACCAGGCGCAAATGTCCACCCAGAGCCTCTAGGAGCATATCCATGGCAGCCACTATCAATACCAACGTCGCATCGCTGACAGCCCAGCGCAACCTGGGCACCAGCCAGACTTCGCTGAACACCTCCATCCAGCGCCTGTCGTCGGGCCTGCGCATCAACAGCGCCAAGGACGACGCCGCCGGCCTGGCCATTTCCGAGCGCTTCACCAGCCAGATCCGCGGCCTGAACCAGGCGGCGCGCAACGCTAACGACGGGATTTCTTTGGCGCAGGTGACAGAAGGCGCCATGAAGGCGGCCGGTGACATTTTGCAACGGGTGCGTGAGCTGGCAGTGCAGTCGGCCAACGCCTCCAACAGCCCGAGCGATCGCCAGGCGCTCAACCAGGAAGTCGGTCAACTCGTCAGCGAACTGGACCGCATTGCACAAACCACCGAATTCAATGGCGCCAAGCTGCTCAATGGCACCTTTGGCACGCAGCAGTTCCAGGTGGGCGCCAACGCCAACCAGACCATCGTGGCAGCCACCGCCAACATGCGCACCAGCGTGTACGGCAACAATCAGAACACCTCGGCCAATGGTGCAGGTAGCGGTGCAAGCGCCACCGCATGGGGCACCAATGGCGTAACCGGCGGCACACTGGCCGTCAACGGTGCCCTGGGCTCCAAGAACATCACCATTGCGGCCAACGACACGGCCAAGGCGATGGCCGACAACATCAACCTTCAGACAGCGAACACGGGTGTGACGGCTTCCGCACGCACCGAGGCAGATCTGTCTTTCACCTCGGTGGGCTCATACACCTTCGAGTTGCGCTCCGAAAACACCCCCACAGCGCCCGCACTCGGTCAGTCCATCTCGTTCAACGTCTCGGCTTTGAACACGTCAGACGGTTTGTCGAACGCCATTTCTGCGATCAATGAACAGTCCTCCAAAACAGGGGTCACGGCTTCGCTGAACCCCACCAGTACCGGCATCGTCTTGACCAATGCCACGGGTCAGGACATCGGCATCTACAAAAGCGCTACCTCTGGCGCCAATGCAGGCGCAGTCAACATCCAGAAGCTGCAGGCAGACGGCTCGGCAATTGGCGCAGCAGACGTCTTGGCCGCGGCCGCTGGCGCCGACCAGTCCACGGTCAGTGGCTACGTGATTCTGGACTCAGAAAAGTCATTCTCGACCAATGCCACCACCACCAACGCGTTCAATACCACTGCGCCCGCCAACAGTGCATCCGACCTGCAGGAAGTGGCCAATCTGGATGTGACCACCTTCAAAAAGGCCACGGAAGCCCTCAAGACGGTGGACTCGAGCCTGGCCTTCATCAACGGCGAGCGCGCCAAGCTCGGCGCCTTGCAGGCGCGGTTTGAAACGGCCATCTCGTCCTTGAACATCACGTCGGAGAACATGTCCGCCTCACGCAGCCGCATCCTTGATGCCGACTTTGCGGCAGAAACCGCCAACCTGTCGCGCGCCCAGATCCTGCAGCAGGCCGGCACGGCGATGGTGGCCCAAGCCAACCAGATCCCGCAAGGCGTGCTGAAGCTGCTGCAGTAACGGCGGCATTGGCAGCCCGCGCCGCCACGCCAGTGGCTAGACTGCCCGCCAGATCAATCGCGAAGGATGCACAGTGCAAGGCAGACACCACGGCAGAAACAAAGCACCGACAGATGGCCGAATTCATGCTGCTCTGGAGGCCAAGGACTGGCCTTTGCTGGCACGTCTGTGCAAGCAAATTTTGCGCAAGAACGCCCACGACCTGTATGCCACCCGCATGCTGGGCTATGCGCTCGACTGCCTGGGGAAGGTGGATGAGTCCATCGAGGTGTACCGCCGCGGGGCGGCCATGTGGCCCAAGGATGCAGAACTTCTGATCAACTACGGCAACCTCCTGCTCAACCATGCGCGCAATGCAGAGGCGCTCCCAATTCTCGAAAAGGTTTGTGAGCTCAGGCCTGACAAGGCAATTTGCTGGCTCAAGTTGTCGCAATGCTGCTATTTGATTACGCAGCATGAAAAAGGCTTTCACGCAGCGCAAAAGGCAGCCGCCCTGGCGACCGACATCTCCGAAAGTTCGGCAGCGCTGACTCAGAAAGCCATCCATCGGCGTGAGTTTGGTCAGGTGAAGGAAGCCGTGCAGGACTGCCTGGATGCGATCGCCCTGACCCCCAAGGAACTGTCCAACTACACGAACAGGCTCTTGTTCATGCTAGCCGACCCGGACGCAGATGCCGCCAGTTTGTCGAGAGCCGCCCGCGATTTCGGCATCGAATTTGAGCCACTACTCAAACCACAGTGGCCTGATTTTGCAGAGCACCGAGGCAATCCCTGGCGAAAACTGCGCATCGGATTCCTGTCGCCCGATTTCCGGGTGCACTCAGTCATGTACTTCGTGGAAGGGCTTTTGGCCCAGCTGGACCGACGGCAGTTTGAAGTATTTGCCTTCTACCTGTTTCCGCGTGACGATCAGGTGACATCACGGGTACAGCACCATGCCGATCACTTTATCCGACTGGCAGGTCTCAACGCCGAGGAACAAGCGCAAGCCATTCGCACACAGGATATCGATATCCTGATCGATCTTGCTGGGCACACCGGCCACAACGGTCTCATGGCAATGGCCCACAAGGCAGCGCCGGTGCAGGTGTCGTGGCTCGGGTTCCCGGCGACGACCGGGCTCACGGCTGTGGACTACAAGTTCACGGACGAGATCACCGACCCGCCAGATGCAGACGCGCAGTACACCGAGCAGCTGTACCGCCTGCCCACCTTTTTTGCCTGCTACCGCCCCATGAGCCGCAATCCGCTGTGGCGCTATCAGCCGCGGTATATGGTGCGCCCCACACCGGCCCTGGAGAACGGATTCGTCACCTTTGGCTCGTGCAACAACCTGGGCAAGCTCACCGATCAGGTGCTGGCCCTGTGGGGCCAGTTAATGGAGGCCGTGCCAGGCTCCCGCCTGCTTATCGAAGGCAAGAACCTTGACCACCCTGACTTGGCGAATGCCTACCGACAGCGCTGCCAAGGTCTGGGCCTGGACCCGGCGCGGCTGGACCTGGTTGCCCTGAATATGGACAACCAGTACCTGACCTACCACCGCATCGACATCGCGCTCGACCCTTTCCCGCTGACCGGCGGCACCACCACCTTCGATGCGCTCTGGATGGGGCTACCGATTGTCTCGATGGTGGGAGAAAGCTTCAAAAGCCGCATGGGCGCGGGCATGCTCACTTACCTGGGTCGCACCGAGTGGCTGGCCCAGACGCCTGAAGACTATGTGCGCATTGCGCTTGAGCTGACCACCGATACTCAAGCACTGAACACCTTGCGCCTGGGCCTGCGCGCAGAGGTGGAGCGCTCTGTCCTCATGCGTGAAGACATCTTCAACCACCATTTTGGCGAGGGCCTGCGTGTCATGTGGCTGCAATGGCTCGCCCGCGCAGAACATCCGGACAACGCCGAGGCCCAGATGCAGGCCATGCAAAAATGGTTGCCTCACATGCCACAGGAATGGAGCCAAACGCCCACTCCAGGGGTCGGGCTCAAGCCCGGCCTGCGCATCACCTTGGCCGAAGCCCATCAGCGCCTGCAGAATCTGGTGGAAAAAGCCAAGGCTCTGCCCATGTCCAACCCCTCCGACGCTGCGGGGTCCCAGATCACCAGCCGCCGATGGATTGCCGTGACCGAACTGGCCGAAGTCGTCCTGAACGCCGTACCGCACGACCCCGTGGCGCTGGCCTGCCTGGCCGAAGTGGAACATGCGCATGGCCACAC
>DAOPUP010000088.1:0-8338 GCA_035350655.1 Acidovorax sp.
AAAAGCATATGGTTGAAATTGAACTGGACGGTCAGAAGGTAGAAGTCACCGAGGGCTCCATGGTGATGCATGCAGCCGAGAAGGCTGGCACCTACATTCCTCACTTCTGCTACCACAAGAAGCTCTCGATCGCGGCCAACTGCCGTATGTGCCTGGTGGACGTCGAAAAGGCGCCCAAGCCCATGCCTGCATGTGCCACGCCGGTTACGCAGGGTATGGTGGTACGAACCAAGACTGACAAGGCCATTCAGGCGCAAAAGTCGGTGATGGAGTTTCTGCTCATCAACCATCCGCTCGATTGCCCTATCTGCGACCAGGGCGGTGAGTGCCAGTTGCAGGATCTGGCCGTGGGCTACGGTGCATCCTCCTCGCGCTACGAGGAAGAAAAGCGGGTGGTCTTCCACAAAGACGTGGGCCCGCTGATCTCCATGGAGGAAATGAGCCGTTGTATCCATTGCACCCGCTGCGTGCGCTTCGGCCAGGAAGTGGCTGGCGTCATGGAGCTGGGCATGATTCATCGGGGTGAGCACTCCGAAATCACCACCGTGACCGGTGACACCATCGATTCCGAGCTCTCGGGCAACATGATCGATATCTGCCCGGTCGGTGCGTTGACCAGCAAGCCTTTCCGCTACAGCGCCCGCACCTGGGAGCTGTCGCGCCGTCGCTCGGTCAGCCCGCACGATTCCACCGGTGCCAATCTCATCGTTCAGGTCAAGAACCACAAGGTGATGCGCGTCGTTCCCTTCGAAAATGAAGCGGTCAACGAATGCTGGATTGCCGACCGTGACCGTTTCTCGTACGAAGCGCTCAACAGCGAAGACCGCCTGACCCAGCCCATGCTCAAGCAGGGCGGTGTCTGGAAGGAGACCGACTGGCAGACCGCGCTCGAGTACGTTGCCAACGGACTCAAGAATATCAAGAACGACCATGGCGCTGGCGCCATCGGTGCCCTGGTCAGCCCGCACAGCACGGTCGAAGAGCTCTATCTTGCTGCTGGCCTGGTACGTGGCCTGGGCAGTGACAACATCGACTACCGTCTGCGCAACGCCGAGTTCGCTGCGCCCGAAGGGATTCGCTGGCTGGGAACGTCCATCGCTTCGCTGTCGACCCTGCAGCGTGTGCTGGTCGTGGGCTCCAACCTGCGCAAGGACCATCCCTTGTTCGCACAGCGCATCCGCCAGGCTGCGCGCCATGGCTGCCAGGTCAGCGCCATTGATTCGGTGGCCCGTGACTGGGCGCTGCCAGTGGCGCCGTTTGTGGCACAAAGTGCCAGCCAATGGCTGCAGGTGCTCGGTGGCATTGCGGCCTCGATTGCACAAGAAAAGGGTATCGCTGCGCCGCAGGGTTCCGTCTTGACCGATGAAGCCGCGCTGGCCATCGCCCGCTCGCTTTTGGGTGGTGAACGCAAGGCCGTGCTGCTGGGCAACGCTGCTGCGCACCACGCCCAGGCCAGCCAGTTGCTGGCGCTGGCCAACTGGATTGGCGAGCAAGCGGGTGCCACGGTTGGCTACCTTACCGAAGCGGCCAACACCGTGGGTGCGCAGTTCGTGGGTGCCCATCCCCTCCAGGGTGGTCTGAATGCCGGTCAGATGCTCTCCGGTGGCTTGAAGGCGGCCTTGCTGCTCAACACCGAACCGGTGCAGGACTCGGCTGCTGGAGTGCGGGCTGCTGCGGCGCTTGCGGGTGCCGAGATGGTCGTCACCCTGAGCACGTTCAAGGCCAACATGGATTTCAGCGATGTGCTGCTGCCGGTAGCGCCGTTCACGGAGACATCGGGCAGTTTCATCAACGCAGAAGGCCGTCTGCAAGGTTTCCATGCGGTGGTCCGGCCTCTTGGTGATACCCGTCCGGCCTGGAAGGTGCTGCGTGTGCTGGCCAATCTGCTGGGATTGCCTGGCTTTGATTTTGAAACCTCGCAGGATGTGCTAGCCCGCGCCACCAATGCGCCAGCGGGAAGCGTCGCGCATGTGCCGACGGCCCAGCTGTCGAACTTGGTGAGCGCCTTGCCTGGCGCCGCTGCGGTGGCCGGCGAGCCCGTGGTGGCGTCTATCTATCAACTGGACGGCCTGGTGCGACGTTCGCCGTCGCTGCAATTGACTGCCGACGCCCGCATGGCACGCGAAGGAGTGGCCGCATGATCGACGCGCTCTACAACGCGGGCCTGAACCTGCTGTCCTTTGGCTGGTGGACTGCCATTGTCTGGCCAGTGCTTTGGATTCTGCTCAAGATCGTCTGCATCCTGGCGCCGCTGATGGGCGCTGTGGCTTATCTGACCCTGTGGGAGCGCAAGCTTCTGGGTTTCATGCAGGTGCGCCATGGCCCCAACCGGGTCGGCCCCTTCGGGCTGCTGCAGCCGATTGCCGATGCATTGAAGCTGCTGACCAAGGAAATCATCCAGCCCACTGCTGCCAGCAAAGGCCTCTTTGTGCTGGGGCCGGTCATGGCCATCATGCCGGCACTGGCCGCCTGGGTGGCGATTCCTTTCGGCCCGGATGTGGCTCTGGCCAATGTCAATGCGGGTCTGCTGCTGGTCATGGCCATCACCTCCATCGAGGTGTACGGCGTGATCATCGCGGGCTGGGCATCGAACTCCAAGTACGCGTTTCTCGGTGCGCTGCGGGCGTCTGCCCAGATGGTGAGCTATGAAATCGCCATGGGTTTTTGTTTCCTCGTCGTGATCATGGTGTCGGGCAGCATGAACCTGACTGACATCGTCCTGGGGCAGGGGCGTGGTATGGCAGCCGACAAAGGGTTGACCTTCCTGTCGTGGAACTGGCTCCCGCTGCTGCCGATTTTTCTGGTTTATCTGATCTCGGGCGTAGCAGAAACAAACCGCCACCCGTTTGACGTGGTGGAAGGTGAAGCCGAGATCGTGGCCGGACACATGGTGGAATATTCAGGCATGGGCTTCGCGATCTTCTTCCTGGCCGAGTACGCGAGCATGTGGCTGGTGTCTATCCTGGCTGCGCTGATGTTCCTGGGCGGCTGGTTGTCGCCTATTGACAGCGCCATCTTCAACTGGATCCCTGGCTGGATCTGGCTCGGGGCCAAGACATTCCTGGTGGTGTCCATGTTCATCTGGATTCGGGCGACTTTCCCCCGCTTCCGTTACGACCAAATCATGCGTCTGGGCTGGAAAATCTTTATTCCGGTCACGCTGGTGTGGCTGCTCATCGTTGGCGGGTGGTTGCTCTCGCCTTGGAATATCTGGAAATAAGCGGGGACACAAATGACTGCTGTTGCTGCTGCTGCACCTTTTTCGTTCAAAGACTTTCTCAAGAGCTTCATGCTCGTGGAGCTGTTCAAGGGCATGGCCCTGACCGGCCGCTACGCTTTTCGCCGCAAGGTGACGGTGCAGTTCCCTGAGGAAAAGACGCCTTTGTCGCCACGCTTCCGGGGGCTGCACGCATTGCGTCGCTATGACAACGGTGAAGAGCGTTGCATTGCCTGCAAGCTGTGTGAGGCGGTTTGCCCTGCGATGGCTATCACCATCGAATCGGATGTGCGTGAGGATGGATCTCGCCGTACCACGCGTTACGACATCGATCTGACCAAGTGCATCTTCTGCGGTTTTTGCGAAGAGAGTTGCCCGGTCGACTCGATCGTTGAGACGCATATCCTCGAATACCACGGGGAAAAGCGGGGCGACCTGTATTTCACCAAAGACATGCTGCTGGCGGTGGGTGACCGCTATGAAGGTGAAATAGCCGCGGCCAAGGCCGCTGACGCCAAGTACCGCTAACGCGGACTTGTTGCGAGTTTTTCAGGCCAGACTTTCTACAAAGAACCGATTCATGGACGCCAAGACTGGTTTTTTCTATCTTTTCTCGGTCGTGCTGCTATTCGCGGCCTTCCGGGTGATCACCGCGCGTAACCCCGTGCATGCGGTATTGCACCTTATTTTGGCCTTCTCTCAGGCGGCGGCGATCTGGTTGCTGCTCAAGGCGGAGTTTTTGGCCATCGTGCTGGTTCTTGTGTATCTGGGCGCAGTCATGGTGCTGTTCCTGTTCGTGGTGATGATGCTCGACATCCACATCGACACGATCCGCAAGGGGTTTTGGAAGCATTTCCCGCTGGCCGCCTTCGTCGGCGCCATGATTGCCCTCGAAATGGCGGCGGTTCTGATGGGTGGATTCCGGGGCATGGATGAGCCCAAGGCGGCAGCGGTGGTGCTGGATGCGGCGGGGCAAGTGGTTCCTTACTCTAACGCCAAGGCGCTGGGTAAATTGCTTTACACGGAGTATTTGTATCCCGTGGAAATTGCCGCGGTCATTTTGCTGGTGGCCATGGTTGCTGCCATTGCTTTGACACTGCGCCAACGCAAGGACACCAAGGCAATTGATCCTTCGATGCAAGTCCGGGTGCGGGCGCGCGATCGTTTGCAGGTCGTGAAGCTCGCAGCAACCCAGAAACCCGGTCCAGAGGCCGCCAGCGAGCCTGTGGGCGAGGAGAAAAAAGCATGACATTGACGCTGGGCCATTTTCTTTCACTGGGCGCCATGTTGTTTGCCCTGGCCGTGATCGGCATTTTCCTGAACCGCAAGAATCTGATCGTTCTGCTGATGGCGATCGAATTGATGCTGCTCGCAGTCAACATGAATTTCGTGGCGTTCTCGCACTATCTGGGCGACATGCATGGCCAGGTGTTCGTGTTTTTCATCCTGACAGTGGCGGCGGCCGAGTCGGCCATCGGTCTGGCCATTCTGGTGCTGTTGTTCCGCAACAAGTCCAGCATCAACGCGGAAGATCTCAACACCCTCAAGGGTTGAGTCGCCCGTATTCCCAAGGTTCTCAAGAATGAGTCAAACCCTCTCTGCTTCAACGCTTCTGGCGGTTCCGTTGGCGCCGCTGGCGGGCGCCTTGCTGGCCGGTATTTTCGGTACCACGTTCGGCGGCAACTGGATTGGTCGTCGCCTCAGCCACACGCTGACCATCCTGGGTGTGCTGGTGGCATTCGTACTCTCGGCCATGACGCTCAAGAGCGTGGCCCTGGATGGCGCGCGCTTCAACGAGACGCTTTACACCTGGATGGTGGTGGGCGGACTGAAGATGGAAGTGGGCTTCCTGATCGACAGTCTCACCGCCATGATGATGGTCGTGGTCACTTTCGTCTCGCTCATGGTGCACATCTACACCATTGGCTATATGGAAGAGGATGACGGCTACAACCGCTTTTTTGCCTATATTTCGCTGTTCACGTTCTCCATGCTCATGCTGGTCATGAGCAACAACCTGCTGCAGCTTTTCTTTGGTTGGGAAGCGGTGGGGCTGGTGTCGTACCTGCTGATTGGCTTCTGGTTCAACAAGCCTTCTGCGATTTTTGCCAACATGAAGGCCTTCCTGGTCAATCGTGTGGGTGACTTCGGCTTTATCCTGGGCATCGGGCTGATTGCGGCCTATGCCGGCACCCTCAACTACGGCGAAGTGTTTGGCAAGACCGCCGAGTTTGGCGGGCTGGCTTTCCCGGGCACCGACTGGATGCTCATCACGGTGATCTGCATCTGCCTGTTCATTGGCGCCATGGGTAAGTCAGCCCAGTTCCCTTTGCACGTGTGGCTGCCCGATTCCATGGAAGGCCCCACCCCCATTTCCGCGTTGATTCACGCGGCAACCATGGTGACGGCAGGCATCTTCATGGTGGCCCGCATGTCCCCGCTGTTTGAACTCTCGGACACGGCACTCAACTTCATTTTGGTGATTGGCGCCATCACGGCCCTGTTCATGGGCTTTCTGGGCATCATCCAGAATGACATCAAGCGCGTGGTAGCTTATTCCACCTTGTCCCAACTCGGTTACATGACGGTGGCCCTGGGCGCGTCGGCCTACTCGGTGGCCGTGTTCCATCTGATGACCCACGCATTTTTCAAGGCGCTGTTGTTCCTGGGTGCAGGTTCGGTCATCATGGGCATGCACCACAACCAGGACATCCGCTGGATGGGTGGTGTGCGCAAGTACATGCCCATCACTTGGATCACCTCGCTGCTTGGTTCGCTGGCATTGATCGGCACGCCCCTGTTCTCGGGTTTCTACTCCAAGGACAGCATTATTGAGGCTGTGCACTTCAGCCATTTGCCTGCGGCCGGGTTTGCGCACTTTGCCGTTCTGGCAGGGGTGTTCATCACGGCGTTCTATTCGTTCCGCATGTATTTCCTGGTGTTCCATGGCAAGGAGCGCTATGACCAGAACCCAGACGCCCACCATGCGGACGATCATGACCACGGCCATGACAATCACCATGCGCCCCATGAATCGCCATGGGTGGTTACGGTGCCCTTGGTGCTGCTGGCGATTCCTTCGGTCGTGGTGGGTTTCATGTTCATCCAGCCCATGCTGTTTGGCGATTTCTTCAAGGATGTGATCTTTGTCGATGCCGCCAAGCATCCCGCGATGGCCAAACTGGCCGAGATCTTCCATGGCCCCATGGGCATGGCCTTGCATGGGCTGCAGACGGCGCCTTTCTGGCTGGCACTGGCGGGTGTGGCGCTGTCCTACTACATGTACATGGTCAATCCCGCGTTGCCTACAGCTATCAAGGCGCGCGTGCAGCCGCTGTATGCGTTGCTGGAAAACAAGTACTACCTGGACTGGATCAACGAGAACATCCTGGCGCGTGGTGCACGCGCTCTCGGCACCGGACTGTGGAAGGTGGGAGACCAAGCCATCATTGATGGAGCCTTGGTCAACGGATCGTGGAAGCTGGTGCGCTGGGTTTCCGGCGTGGTGCGCTGGATGCAGACAGGTTTCATCTTTCACTATGCCCTGGTGATGATTCTGGGCGTGTTTGCGCTGATGACCTGGTTTGTCTGGCGCGACTATTTCCTGCAGCTCATCAAATAAGGAAAAGAACAAAATGGGTCTGTTGAGTCTTGCAATCTGGACGCCGATCGTCTTTGGTGTCCTGCTGCTGGCGGTGGGGCGGGATGAACATTCCCGTGCTGTCCGCTGGATCGCGCTGATCGGTGCCATCATCGGCTTGCTGGTAACGCTGCCTTTGTACGACGGCTTCAAGCTGGGTACTGCAGCCATGCAGTTTGTCGAGAAGTCCACCTGGATTGAGCGCTTCAATGTGCATTACCACCTGGGCGTGGATGGCCTGTCCTTCTGGTTTGTGCCACTGACCGCGTTCATCACTGTGATTGTGGTGATTGCGTCCTGGGAGTCGATCACTGAGCGCGTCAATCAGTACATGGGTGCCTTTCTGATCCTTTCGGGTTTGATGATCGGTGTGTTCTGCGCCCTTGACGGCCTGCTGTTCTATGTGTTCTTCGAGGCCACCCTGATCCCGATGTACCTCATCATCGGTATCTGGGGTGGGCCCAACAAGATCTACGCCGCGTTCAAGTTTTTCCTCTACACGCTGCTCGGCTCGCTGCTGATGCTGGTTGCGCTGATCTTTCTGTACAACCAGTCGGGTGGCAGCTTTGATATTGCGGCATGGCACCAACTGCCGCTCAGCGCCACTGCGCAGACCCTGCTTTTCTTTGCATTCTTTGCAGCGTTCGCCGTCAAGGTTCCCATGTGGCCAGTCCACACCTGGTTGCCTGACGTACACGTAGAAGCTCCTACGGGCGGTTCCGCTGTTCTGGCAGCCATCATGCTGAAGCTGGGTGCCTACGGTTTCCTGCGCTTCTCCATGCCGATTGCGCCGGATGCTGCGCGCGAGTGGGCATGGCTCATGATCGCGTTGTCGCTCGTGGCCGTGGTGTATGTGGGGCTGGTGGCCATGGTACAGAAGGACATGAAAAAGCTCGTGGCTTACTCGTCCGTTGCGCACATGGGTTTTGTGACGTTGGGGTTCTTCATCTTCAATGACCTCGGTGTTTCGGGCGGCCTGGTGCAAATGATCGCCCATGGCTTTGTCTCGGGCGCGATGTTCCTGTCGATCGGCGTGCTGTATGACCGAGTGCATTCCCGCGAAATTGCGGCCTATGGCGGCGTGGTCAACACCATGCCGAACTTCACGGCGTTTGCCTTGCTATTTGCCATGGCCAACTGCGGGCTTCCGGGCACCGCTGGATTTGTCGGTGAGTGGATGGTGATCCTGGGCGCCGTCAAGGCCAATTTCTGGGTGGGTGGCGCAGCAGCTACGGCCCTGATTTTCGGCGCTGCCTACACGCTGTGGATGTTCAAGCGCGTTTATCTGGGCCCCGTGGCCAATGACCATGTGAAGGAGCTTGCTGACATCAACAGCCGTGAGTTCCTCGTGATGTCGCTGCTGGCGATTGCCGTGCTGGCCATGGGCCTTTATCCACGTCCCTTCACTGACGTGATGGACACTTCTGTGGCGGAGTTGCTCAAGCATGTGGCCCTGTCCAAGCTGAACTGACCAGACTGAA
>DAOPUP010000089.1:0-8251 GCA_035350655.1 Acidovorax sp.
ACATGACGCGCCGGCCGAACTTGCGAAAGCGCGGGCCGCCGCCGATCACGCGCTGTTTTTCCAGCGTGCGCGGCGACAAGCGGAGGTAGTCGGCGGCTTCGTCGTTGGTCAGGTAGCGTTGGGGCTGCGCAGCAGCGGTCGAGGGTGCGGCGGCAGGCCGCAGGGGAGCAGGACGCATGGTGAAAACCTCCATCGGTGTCAAAGCTCCGGCCACACAGCGCAACCGGATGGAGGCAGTCTCAGAAAACGAAGCTCTCTTGCTCAGGGTCGTTTTGCGTCCCCTGCAAAACGACCCTTCTCAAGCGGCGGCAGTTGTGCTAGGCGGCGGTAGCCGCCACGCATCAACGCCTCGCCGCGATGCACCAGGCGGCGCACCTTGGAGCGCAGGCCGCCGTCGCTATACCAATCGGCCACGGCATCCTCACCGAACAGCCCTTCGCCCACCTCGCGCAAGGACGCGCCCGTGAGGGTCGCGTCGAGCGCCTGCAAGGTGTGCAGTTCCAGCAGCGCGGCCGACGTTGGTCTGGGCTTGGCATCGGCCAGAGCCGCATCGGGCGCATGGCTGCGCGCAGGCGCAGCAGCACCGTCGCGATGGGCATAGACCACGGCCATGCCGTCTTCCAGGCCAGGGGCCAGCACGAAGCGCAGGCAATGGCCTGGGCTGCGCGCGATCAGCGCCAGCCCCTTGCCGTCGTGGATCAGTTGCTTGTGGCCAGGGATGTGCCAGAACGCGAAAGCCTCGGCATCGGGCGGCGGGTCTGCATCCGGGTAAAGCTGCGCCACGGCCGCATGGCCGGGCAGCCAGGCCGGTTGTGCGTCCCGCGCATCCAGGGCCGGGTCTTCCAGCAGGCGCAAGCCCCAGCGATGCGCGGCATCGGGGCGGCGCGCACGGCGCAGCCAGTCGAGCCGGTAATCGGGATGCCTGCGCAGGTACTCCCAGGCCAGTGCGAGGGCATCCAGACCCAGGACATAAAGGTAAGCGGCTGTGGGATACCAGTGCGCGAGATGATGAGGATCGACCATGACGCAAGCTCCTGTCGAAGATCAGGAACGTCGTCACGGGCGTTCAACACAGGGCTATCGCAGACGACCAATTGCCATCAGAATCGGGGCGAGCTGTAACATTGAGTGTCAAGACCGATTGGCTCCGGTGCATTGCGAAATTCGTCCGAATACGACGACCGCGCAATCCCAAAGCGTCACGCGGCACAGAACACCGTGCCGCAACCCGCATGAAAGATCGTGACTGTTTTAGTCACAGATGCACAGGTTTGATGCAAGAGTGCAGATTCAGACCGGCCAGGTCTGATGCCAGACTGAAATAGTCTCAATACGCCCTGTTTGGCCGTGGCGCGAACGGCTTAATCGACGATGGAACCGTTCTCCTGGGCCAGCCGCAGGTACTCCGACAGCGGGCGCACCGCCTGGAAATACCGATCCCGCATGACCGGCAGCTTGTTCGGGCCGACGATGGAGGCCAGATCGGACAGCTTCACGTGGCCCAGCTCGGGCATGCTGATTCCCAGGTCGATCAGGCCGTAGGCCGTGTCCCCATCGGCGGGATTGAGCGCGACCAGCAGCCAGGTGGCGTGCGCATCGGGCGTGAACAGCCGCACCACGGGCAGCGGGTCAACATCCTGACCTTCAGCGCGGGCTTGGCCGTGGGCCAGCAACTGCCTGCGCTCGTCCTCGGTGATGAGTTGATTCATGGTGGTGATCCCTTCGTCGGTGCACGAATCCGCCAAAGCGTGAAGGCGCCAAACCGCATCGGTGGAAGTCAGGAAAGACACGAATGTGGTTCTGCGGTTCTGCCGGAAGACACAGATGCGGATTTACTGATTTCCGCAAAAGCACAAAACGAGCCCTATAGATTGTAGTCCTATAGGACGCAATCGAATGTCATCTTAGGTTTAGGGAGAAACCTGAGGTGGAGGCAAAGCACTCATTAGCAACAGCATTGAAAACAGTCCGCAAGGCGCGCGGTCTGAGCCAGGAAGCATTTTCCGACGTTTCCAGCCGCACGTACATGAGTTCGCTGGAGCGCGACCTCAAAAGCCCGACCCTGAACAAGCTGGCCGAGCTGTGCGAGGTCATGCAGGTGCATCCCGTCACGCTGCTGGCGCTGGCCTACGCGGGCAAGAGCCCGCAGCGGGCCGAGCAGCTTCTGACTCAGGTGCGGCAGGAGTTGGAGGCGATGTTGAAGACAAGCGACGTATCGTAGCGCGCCTGGCCGATCCGGCACAGGCCGGTTCGGCGGTCTTGCAGGGGCGCCAAGCACAGCGCGGCGGGGATGGGTCTGGCGCCGATCCCCCGGAGGCAAGCGAAGCGCGCAGCGCCGCAGGCGCGAAGCCGCGGGAGGGATTGCAGCCGAATGGCCGTGACGGCGAAGACGGCACGGGGCGCAGCCCGAAAAGCCCGGTGGCGCATGGCGCCGACCCGCCCTGCATTTGCCTCTGCGAACTCAAGCTATAGTCTTGCCGAGAGGTCGAATCATCCCGAAACAGCTATTTGAAGGTCACACCTTCCTGGCTGTCGAAATGGCACAGCAGCACAACGCCCCGCCGCAGTGGGCGGGGCGCTGGCGGCCGTCAGGCCGCCAGGGGCTTGTTGCGCGACCAGATCAGCGAGTGCGTGCCGTCCTCTTCCTCGATCAGGCGGGCATAGACCGTTGCCGGGAACGAAGGATCGTCGAGGGTCACGGACACGTAGGGCCGCTCGGCCTTGCTGACTTTCTTCCACGCCGCGCCGATGTCGAAGCCCGCCGCCTGCACGCGGTAGTCGGGGGCGTGTTCGTTGTCCCCCTTGTCGTTGGGAACCAGCTTGGCCTTGACGTTGAGCGTCAGGGTACGCAGCGTGCCGGTGAAGCCGTCTTTGTCTGCGGTGAAGGTGCCGATATTGGCCATGATGAATCTCCTTACGGTTGAACAAGGTTCGCGCCCATCGCGTCCTTGTTGTGATCCGACCGGCGGGGGACGGGCTGGCTGCACCGCTTGCGGTCGAAACGCAGTGGAGAGCCGGGAGGCGAAAAGAATTTGTCCCGCGAGGAATGCGCCGAACGCAGTGACAAAGCAGGGGAAATTGTTTGCGCCGCACGGTTGCAGCCATGAAGCCCGAGGCGCAGCCGCGCCACCGCCAGGATTCACAACGAGACAAGGACGCCTTGGGCCGATCCGCTCCGAAAGGAGTTATGGCCGACTCGGCATCCCCGCACGAAGGTTTCACCGACTCGTTCCCTGACGCGGGCCAGGTCAACGCTCCAACGACTGACGAGAAAGCCCCTGCCGCACCTTGCGGTGTCGGTCTTGAGGCGTGGGGCGTGGAAGTCCCATAGCTAGGCCGGGCGGTGTGTCCGTGAACCATCCTTCGTGATGCGATAGACGAGAACCGCCAGCGTCGAGGGCGGCACACATTCGCACAACCTGCCGCAGCAAGCCTCGGCGTATCCGGCGCCCCAAGCCTATTACGGCGGGGCGCTGGCCAGGCCGATCCGGCGTAAGCCGGTTCGGCTCTCTCTTGAAGGGGCGCCAAGCATCGCGCGGCGGGGATGGGCCTTGCGCCGATCCCCTGGAGGCAAGCGTCAGCGCGCAGCGCCGCAGGCGCGAAGGCGTGAGGGATTGAAGCCGAATGGCCGTGACGGCAAAGGTGGCACGGGGCGCAGCCCGAAAGCCCGGCGGCGCGTTGCGCCGGCACGCCGAGGTCAATATGGATCTACTGGCTAGTGAGCAGCGTGTCAGCTGCAGGGTTCACTGTAAGTCTCTCCGACCCTAGGCCTCGCGCCGTGCCAGCACCAGAAATGCTCCCAGTCCCATCATCGTGACCCCGGACATGCGGGTCATCATGCGGGCGCGGGCGGCACGGGCCGCCTCCGACCTGAGCAGACGATGGGCAGCAAAGACCGCCACGACATCAACGAAAGTATTGAGCGCAACGCAGAGGCTGCCCAGCAGCACCAGTTGCGGCACCAATGCCGCGCCCGGATCGACGAACTGCGGCAGAAAGGCCAGAAAGAACAGCGCGGTCTTGACGTTCAATGCCTCCACCACGATGCCCTCGACCAGCGCACGACGCGCGCCTTGAGGCGCCATCGTTGCCACTGCTGCCGTCGGCTCCTGCCGCAGCCACATGCGGATGCCCAGGTACACCAGATAGGCAGCGCCCAGGTATTTGAGCAAGTTGAACGCCAATGCCGATTGAGCAATGAGCACGGACAGGCCGAATGCCGCCGCGAGCACATGCAGCAATCCGCCCAGACAGGTGCCCAGGCATGAGGCCAGACCTTCGGATCGGCCACCCGCCGCCGTGCGGGCGACGACATAGGCAATGCCTGGGCCGGGTGTGACAGCCAGGAGGATGGCGGCGACAAGGAACGCAAATAATGACATGACGTGACCTGGAAGTTTCAGCGGTTCAGAACGGCAGCGGCATCCCTGCCGAGCCAGGGCTGCTGGATGTCCGCGAGCGGATGGGCGATGCTGCCATCACCATAGGACCCCACCACTTGCGCGATCACCACGTGATAGCCATTGAGCCATTCGGCCTGCCGCCGCTTGGCTTCAAGGTGTGCGGGATGAGTCATCAGCGCCTGCAGGGCCTCCATGCTGTCCCAGTAATAGACGTTGGAGATCAATCCCAACGAGGGGTTTTCCCAGGCTTCATCACCAAGGTAGCCGGGAATGGATTTCGCGGCATCGGCAATGGTTTTGTCCAGAGCATGAAATTCTTCGTCCACTTCACGCATGGCAAAGGTGAACGTGGAGGCATAGATCGTTCGCATGGGTCGATACTATCCTTGCAGCTTGCTCATTCGGCCTCGCGCATGCGTTGCGCCAGTTCGGTATTTCCACCTGCCTGCAACGCGTCGGCGGCCCCCAGCCGATCGCGCTCATCCTTGTTCTGGCTGAGCTTGCGCTTGCTCACCAGCGAGGTCACGGCGACCTCGATACCTACGATGCTCCGCAGCATGCCGTCGATGAATTCGGGCGTGGAATCCGACATCTTCCAGGGCCGTGGTTCGCCTGACTCATGCCGGCGCGTCAGCCGCCCGACCATACCGCGCACGAATCGCTCGTCGTCGCGCACCGTCAGCAGGCCGTGCGCGTGCACCACTTCATAGTTCCAGGTTGGCACCTGGCGGTGCGCCTCGTGCTTGCTGGGATACCAATTGGGTGAGACATAGCCCTCTGCCCCGCGAAATACGACCATCACCGGGCTGCCCAAAGCACAGCGCTGCCACACCGGATTGGCGCGGGCCACATGCGCCGTGAGCATGCCATGCGTTCCCGCACCGGGATTAAACTCGAAGGGAAGGTGGTTGGCGTCCAACCCCTCGGCATCGTGCGTGACCAGCACGCCCAGCGGGTGCTCGCGGATGATGCGGGCCAGTTCTTCAGGCCGGGTTTCAACAAAGTGAGCGGGGACGTACATCGCAGGGAAGTCCTTGAGACGGTATGAAAGAGCTTTACTTTGATGTCAAACCGGCATAATTAGAAGATCCAGTTTTTTAGATTTTCAATGGGCCAGTTTGACGAAGAAGGTCGCAATCACCCGGGCGCGACTGGTGCGGGGCGCCGCATCTACGACCTGCTGCGCAGCCAGATCGCCGATGGCACGCTGCTACCCGGCGCACGGGTGATGTCCACGCGGGCGCAGGCCGCGGAGCTGGGCGTCTCGCGCACCACCGTCACCGCCGTCTATGAGCAACTGACGGCCGAGGGTTTTCTGGTGACGTCCACCGGGCGGGCAGCCCGGGTCGCCAGCCCGTTGGCGGCAGGCATGCCCAGCGGGAAGGTGCCCAAGCGGCAGGCCAAACCTGTGCCTTCCTTGTCGAGGTTCGGGCGCCGGGTGGCGCACATCAGCGCCCCGGCCTTGCAGCACACCGAGCCCGCCCGCTTTGATTTCCTATACGGTGCTGTCGCCTCCCGGGATTTTCCGAGCCTTGCCTGGCGGCGTGCGTACCAGGCTGTGCTGCTGCGCCAGCAGCACAGCCTGTACTACATGCCGGCCGAAGGCGACCCGGCACTGCGGCGCGCCCTGCAAGGCTATCTGCGCCGAGCCAGAGGCATCGCCTGTGATGCCGAGCAAATCCTGGTGGTGCATGGTTCGCAGCAGGCGATCGACCTGTGCGCGCGGCTGCTGCTGGACGCGGGGGATGCCTTTGTCTTCGAGAATCCGGGCTACCTTATGGCGCGGCACTGTTTCGAGGCGACTGGTGCCCGCCTGCTGACCACCCCGGTCGATGGGCTGGGGACTCGATACGGGCCGCTTGCCCGAGGACGGTGGTGCCCGCCTGGCCTACGTGACGCCATCACATCAATTCCCGCTCGGGGGCGTGCTGCCGATTGGCCGCCGCCAAGCACTGCTGCAGTGGGCAGTGCGTCATGACGCCTGGATCATCGAGGATGACTACGACGGTGAGTTCCGCTATGGCCAGCGGCCGATCGACGCGCTGCAGTCCATCGACACTGATGGCCGCGTGATCTATGTCGGCACTTTCTCCAAGGCCTTGTCCCCTCAGCTTCGGCTGGGCTACATGGTGCTGCCGCACGCGTTGGTGCCGGTGTTCCGGCAGGCCAAGCGCCTGGCCGACCGGCATGCGCCCATGCTGGAACAGCAGGTGCTGGCGTCGTTGATCGAGAGCGGTGCCTACGAGCGCCACGTGCGGCGGATGCGCCGCGAAAACGAACGGCGCCGAGCCGCCCTGCTGCAAGCGATTGCGCAATGTCTGCCCCAGGATGCGCAGATCGACGGGTCGGCGGCTGGCCTTCATGTGGTGCTGTGGCTCCCCTTCCTGCGCGCGCAGCAAGAGCCCACGCTGGTGGCGGCGGCCCGCCGCGAGGGCGTGGGCGTTTATCCGGTAGGGCCGCTGTTCGCTCCGTCGTCGTTGCATGAGCGGCCCCGGTCGGCCGGGCTGATCCTGGGATACGCCAGCCTCACGATCGAACAAATCCAGCAAGGCATATCCATCCTGGCTTCGGTGATTGCGGGAATAGGTGCGCGATGAAGAAGACGCTGCCTCAGCCTTGCGCTTGAGACAGCCCGGGGACCCTCGGATGTTTCATGGCACTGGCCTTGTAGGCCCGTGCTCCGAGGCATCGCGCCCTGCAGCGATGCCGCCCATGCCGCCGCCTGAGCCACAGCGAAGGCGGCGGCGTTCTGGTTTGGCTGCTGGTCTTCATCACCGGGCGCGGCCACCGCCGCGCCCGGATTTCTGCATCCACCGGCCCAGGGCGGAACGTGCTGAGGTCGGTGCTGGCGTCATTCCTTCGTCTCGATGAGCCACCACACGGCACGCGGCAAAGCGCGGCCCGTGATGGGGTGAATGTCCGTGAGGTCGGCGCGGGCCGTCCAGCCCGAGGGCGGACGGTAGCCGCGCACGTCACCATCGCCGTGCCAGCGGCGGGCGCGCACCGTGCCGGGTGCATAGATCGCCGCCATGCGCGGGCGGCTGGTGGTGGTGCGGATCATGGGCGGTTCTCCTTGAAAGCGAAGCGCCCCGGTCGAAGCCGGGGCGCTTGCCTTCGGCGCAGATCAAGCGGCCAATGCCTCGACGGGTTCATCCGCCACGGTGGCGGTTTCTTTCGCGTCGTCCTGCTGTGCATCCTGTGGGCCTTCCTCGGGTGCATCCTCCTGCGTGTCTTCGGCCTTGAAGATGGCGGGCATCCAGCCCGTGCCATTGGCCAGCCGTTCGGCTTCGCTGGCAATATCGGCCTTCTTCAGCTTCGCCAGCCGGTTGACGGAATCCGGTGCAAACGCGCCCACGGCATCCAGAATCACGGACTTGGAAACATGCTTGAAGTAGCCTTCTGCGCTCGGCTGCCACCATGCGGCCATGTCGAGGCCCACGGCCTGCGCCAGTTCCTTGCCGGGTTGGTGTGCCGTGGCATGCGGCGTCACCACGTCCACCGTGGATGCCACGCACACGGCCAGCAGCTTGACCAGTTCGCCTTGCTCCATCGCCAGCAGCACGGCAAACAGTTCGGCGCTGTTCTCGGGCAGTTTGCCACCCCATGCCTGCTGCAATTCGTGCAGCGCCACGGCGGCGGACGATTCCGGCCAGTCCGGGGCCATGCCTTCCAGCCGGTCTTGCACCGTCAGGCGCACGCCCAGCGGCAGGTCGTGCCCGTAGCGGCTGTCCTGCAGGACGGTTTGCACCATGCCATGCACCAGCGCGGCCAATGCCACCTGCGGATGCCGGGTGACTTCGATTTGCAGCGCGGCGGTGCGGTGGGCGCTCAACCGCTGCGCCAGCCGG
>DAOPUP010000090.1:0-8240 GCA_035350655.1 Acidovorax sp.
CCAGCGTGGCCGCTTCGTGGGCCAGGTAGCCGCGCGCCACTTCCACCAGGTTGGGAACCAGGTCATACCGGCGCTTGAGCTGCACGTCGATCTGGCCAAAGGCGTTGGCCATGCGGTTGCGCAATTGCACCAGCCGGTTGTAAACGGCAACGGCCCACAACCCCAACGCGGCGAGCGCCCCCAGAACGACCCACGCAGTTGCCGACATATCCGCCTCCCGTTTGATTGAATGGGGGCATCTTAACGGCGGGGGATGGCTGGGTTGCCTCTGGTTCACGGGCGCAAGGCGCCCCGCCGCCCCACACATTAATTCTTACCAAAGAGGCTTTAAGCCTTTTATTTAAAACGGCTCATTGCTATTTTATTTATAGCAAACAGCCGCCACTCCTCACCCACCCTTGTTGCGCATCCAGTCGGCTGTGCCCATGAAGCTTTCGCGCAGGCGCACCCGCAAATCTTCGGGCACGCCGGTCTCCACCATGGCCTGGTCCATGCAGGCCACCCATTGGTCGCGCTCCTTGATACCAATGGCAAAAGGCATGTGCCGTGCACGCAAGCGGGGGTGACCAAAGCGGCTCTGGTAATGGTCCGGACCGCCGAGCCAGCCGCACAGGAACCAAAACAGCTTCTGGCGCGCCTCATCCAGGGTGCTGCCATGCGTGGCGCGCAGTTCGGCGTAGGCAGGCTCCAGATCCATGAGGTCGTAGAAGCGGTCAACCAGCGCATGGATAGGCTCTTCGCCGCCCATCCAATCAAAGGCTGTAGCGGCAAATGGGGAATTTTGTGAGGGCATGGCAACGGGAAAAGATCGGGTCAAATTATAGGAGCGCGTCCGGCTCCGCCCGGCGCACGATGGAGCGCGCGGCAGTTCAGGGGAGCCAGGTCACCTTGGCAGAACTCCCCATGAGAAAGTCACTATTGGCATCGACCACTTGCCGCAGGTAGTCCCACAGCGCCTGAATGCGTGCCAGTTCGCGTCGCTCCGCAGGTGCCACCAGCCAGAAATTGCGCGTGATGTCCACCTCGTGCGCGAGGATGGGTACCAGTTGCTTTTCCTCACTGGCCAGAAAGCAGGGCAGCATTGCAATGCCCAAGCCCGAACGGACGGCCTGCAGCTGTGCAATCACGCTGGTGCTGCGAAGAAAAGGGCGCGCCGCAGGCAGCCATTTGCGCAGGCTGACCTGCTGGTCGGTAAACAGCAGGTCATCCACATAGTCGATCCAGCGGTGGCCTGCGAGATCGGCCACGCTCTGGATGGCTGGGTGTTGTTGCAGATAGCCCGGCATCGCATATGGCAGCAGGCGGTATTGCGCCAGCTTGCTGGTCACGAAACTGTCGGTGGTGGGGCGGTCAACCGTGACGGACGCATCGGCTTCGCGCTTGGACAGATTGACATTGCGCGGCATGGGCAGCAGATCGACCGTGATGGCCGGATGGCGCGTGCAGAAATGCGCCAGATGCGGGGCCAGGAAATAGCTGCCAAAAGCCTCGGTGGCACCCAGCCGGATTTCACCCGTCAACGCCATATTGTCCCCAAACACATCGGACTCGACGGCCGCCAGCGTGCTTTCGAGTTTCTCCACATGCTCGAGCAAGCGGTGCCCCGCGCTGGTGAGCCGGTGCCCCTGCGAGTTGCGGTCGAACAGCTTGGAGCCTATGTCCGCCTCCAGGCGGTGCAGACGCCGGGAGATGGTGGATTGGTCCATCCCCAACGAATGCGATGCCTCCAGCGCCGACCTGACCCGGGCGACGCCCAGAAACACCCGCAAATTGTCCCAGTCAAAGTGGTTCAAAGTCTCTCCTTGATTTGCATTTATGCATATCAAACCATTTATTTTTACACAACACAATGCATAAAGCTTGTTTAGCATTGCCTCCGGTAGTCCACCACAACCCCACAAGATCATCAGGAGACAACATGACACGCAAGCTTTTCCGTCTGGCCGCCCTTCCCCTGTGCATGGCCGCCGCCATGGGTGCCCAGGCCAGCATTTCCGATAACGTGGTGAAGATCGGCGTCCTCACCGACCTGTCGGGCCCTTACTCCAACTTTGGCGGCAAAGGATCGGTGGTGGCCACCAATCTCGCCATCGAAGACTGCCTGAAAGCCGAGTGCAAAGGCATGAAGATCGAGGTGCTGTCGGCAGACCACCAGAACAAGGCGGACATCGGCGCATCCAAGGCCCGCGAATGGCTGGACCGCGACCATGTGGACGCATTTGCCGACATGACCAACTCCGCCGCTGCACTGGCCGTGCAAAAGCTCATCAAGGAAAAAGGCGCCGTAGGCCTGTTCACCGGCCCCGCCACGACCCGACTCACCAACGAAGACTGCGCTGCCAACAGCTTCCACTGGATGTTCGACACCTACTCTGCCTCGGCAGGTGCCGCTGCGGCGCTGACCCGCGCGGGCGGCAAGTCCTGGTACTTCCTGACGGTGGACTACGCCTTTGGCCATTCACTGGAAAAAGACGCTTCCGAGATGGTCAAGGCCAATGGTGGCACTGTGGCGGGTGCCGTGCGCCATCCGCTCAACGCCAGCGATTTTTCCTCGTTCCTGATGCAGGCCCAGAACTCCAAGGCCCAGATCATCGGCATGGCCAATGCCACACAGGATGCCATCAACACCATCAAGGCGGCGCGTGAATTCGGCATCACCGAAAAAGGCCAGAAGCTGGCGGCACTGATGCTGCAGGTGACCGACGTGCACGCCATGGGACTGCGCGTGGCGCAGGGCCTGGTGTCGTCGGAAGGCTACTACTGGGACATGGACGACCAGACCCGCGACTTCGCCGCCCGCTTTGAAAAAGTGCAGAAGGTCAAGCCCAACCAGGTGCACGCCGGCGTGTATTCCAGCGTGCTGCACTACCTGAAGGCCGTGGCCGCCGCCAAGAGCGACAACGCCGATGCGGTTTCCGCCAAGATGCGCGAGCTGCCCATCAAGGACGCCGTGATGCGCAACGCCAGCATCCGCCCCGATGGCCGTGTGATCCACGACATGTACCTGGTGGAAGTCAAAACCCCCGCGCAATCCAAGGGCGCGTGGGACTACTACAACATCCTAAGCACCATCCCTGCCAACCAGGCCTTCATGCCCCTGGCGCAATCCCAGTGCCCGCTGGTCAAGAAGTGATGCCCCACCCCGGAACCCGCCAACTCCCCGCTGACATGAGCACCATCGCATTCATTGGCCTAGGCAACATGGGTCTTCCCATGGTCCGTAATCTTGTCAAGGCGGACTTCCGGGTCCAGGGCTTTGACTTGTCCGCCACCGCGCTCGAAGCCCTTGCCGCCGCTGGCGGCATCCCCTGCGCTGACGCCGCCGCCACGCTGGAAGGTGCCGACGTGGTGGTGACCATGCTGCCCGACTCGCGCCATGTCAAGGCGCTGTGGCTGGGCGACAGCGGGCTGCTGCACCGACTGCGTCCCGGCACGCTGCTGATCGACTCGTCCACCATCGCCGCCACGGCCGCCCGCGAAGTGGCCAGCGCCGCCGCGGCCCTGGGCATCGCCATGATTGACGCCCCGGTCTCCGGCGGTACTGCGGCGGCCGAGGCGGGCACCCTCACCTTCATGGTGGGCGGCACGCCCGAGCAACTGGAACGTGCCCGTCCCGTGCTGGAACGCATGGGCCAGCGCGTGCTGCACGCAGGCGCTATTGGCGCAGGCCAGGTCGCCAAAGCCTGCAACAACATGCTGCTGGGCATCCTCCTCGCCGGTAGCAGCGAAGCGCTGCAGCTGGGCATCGCCCACGGGCTGGACCCCAAGGTACTGTCCGACATCATCGGCGTCAGCTCCGGTTCCAACTGGGTGCTGAGCCACTACAACCCCTGCCCCGGCACCCTGGAGACAGCGCCCTCGGCCCGCGGCTACACCGGCGGTTTTGCCACCGACCTCATGCTCAAAGACCTGGGCTTGGCCGTCGAGGCCGCCACCGATGCCGGCGCCATCGTTCCCCTGGGCAGCGCTGCGCGCAACCTGTTTGCCATGCACAGCGCTGCCGGCCAAGGCAAGCTCGACTGCAGCAGTGTTTTCCACCTGCTCGCGGCGCGGCAGGTCTGACCACGGACTCCCCCCTTTACGCCCCTTTTTACAGAGATACACCATGACCACCACCATCGGACATTTCATCGCCGGCCAAGTAGAGCCTGGCACGGGCGACCGCAGCGGCCCCGTCTTCAACCCCTCCACGGGCGAGGAAATCGCACGCTGTGCCTATGCCAGCCGAGCGACGCTGGACCGCGCCGTGGCCGCCGCCACCGAAGCCGGCAAGAAGTGGGGCCGCGCGTCCCACGCCGCTAGGCAGGCGGTCATCTTCAAGCTGCGCGAACTCGTCATCGCCAACACCGACCTGCTGGCCGAAGTGATTGGCCGCGAACACGGCAAGACGATTGCCGATGCCAAAGGCGAAATCGGCCGGGCGGTGGAAGGCATTGAGTTCGCCGTCAACGCCCCGCAGGTAACCAAGGGGGAATTCGCCGCCAACGTGGGCGGCGATATCGATGTGTTTTCAATCCGCGTGCCCATTGGCGTGGTGGGCGCCATCACTCCATTCAACTTCCCCATCATGGTGCCGGCGGTGATGATGACCATGGCAGTCTCGGTGGGCAACGCCATTGTCTGGAAGCCCTCAGAAAAAGTGCCCAGCACGGCGCTGATTTTTGCGCGACTGTGGAAAGAAGCCGGTCTGCCCGACGGCGTGTTCAATATCGTGCAGGGCGATAAGGAAATGGTCGACGGCATCCTGGAGCACCCCGGCATCGCCGGTGTGAGCTTCGTGGGCTCGACCGCTGTGGGGGAATATGTGTACCAAAAAGGAACCTCGCACAACAAGCGCGTGGCGGCCTTCACCGGTGGCAAGAACCACATGGTGGTGATGCCCGATGCCGACCTGGAAAGCGCCGCCAGCGCTTTTGTGTCGGCCGGCTTCGGCTCGGCCAGCCAGCGCTGCATGGCGGTCTCCCTGCTGCTGCCGGTGGGCCAGGACACGGCCGACCGCCTGCGCGAACTGGTGCTCCAGAAAACCAAGGCGCTGCACATCGGTCCCTACAACGACCCCAAGGCCGACTTCGGTGCCGTCATCTCCGCACAGTCCAAGCAGGCCGTGGAGCGTGCCATCGAGACCTGCATCCAGCAAGGCGGCGAACTGGTGCTCGACGGGCGCGGGCTGCGCGTTCCCGGCCATGAGAACGGCTACTACGTCGGCCCCACGCTGTTCGACCGCGTGACGACCGCCATGGAGATATACCAGCAAGAAATCTTCGGCCCCGTGCGCGGCATCATGCGCCCCGCCACCTTCGACGAGGCACTTGCCATCACCAATGCACATGAATACGGCAATGGCTCCGTGATCTTCACGCGCGATGGCAATGCCGCGCACCGCTTCATGCATGAAATCGAGTCGGGAATGATCGGTGTGAATGTGCCGGTACCACTGCCAGCGGGTTTTTTCAATTTTGGGGGTTTGCGCCGCTCCAAGTTTGGCGAAGGGCACCTTTACGGACCCGATGCGGCACGCTTTTACACCAAGATCAAGACCGTTTCGCAGCGATGGCCTCAGCCGGACCAGAAGGCTGTATCGGTGTCGCTGGCGTTCAACCCGAAGGGCTGATGCCCGCTGCGGACGCCCTGCGCAGGGGCGTCCGCAGCAATCAAATCGACCGCAACCATCACTCCGCTGCGCGGCGCAACGTCTCCACCACAGGACGGTTGAGCACATCGCGCAGACCCCACCAGCCCGCGGCCAGCGCCAGTAGCGCTCCCGCCAGCGCCCCGGCCAGCGGGACCCAGGGCGCGGCCGTCCAAGCGAAATCAAACACGTAACGTGCCAAGGCCCAGCCCACCGCCACGGCCACGCAGCTGGCCAGGAAGCCAGCGAGCAGGCCCACGCCCACCAGCTCGGCCCGCTGCACCTGGCGCAGCAGGCTGGCACGGGCCCCCACGGCACGCATGATGGCGAACTCGCGCGCACGCTCCTCGCGCGTGGCCGTGACGGCGGCAAACAGCACCACCAGCCCGGCCGCCAACGTGAAGGCGAACAAAAATTCGACCGCCTGGATCACCTGCTCCAGCACGCGCTGCACCTGGGCGATGGTGGCCCCCATGTCCACGTTGGTGATGTTGGGAAACTGGCGCACCAGCGCATTGTCGAAACCCGCCTTGTCGGGCGCACGGTAGGCGGCGAGGTAGGTCACCGGCACATCCTTGAGGCTGGCCACCGGATA
Source organism: Acidovorax sp. (assembly GCA_035350655.1). GTDB lineage: Bacteria > Pseudomonadota > Gammaproteobacteria > Burkholderiales > Burkholderiaceae_C > Acidovorax. The sequence continues at coordinate 6,225 of DAOPUP010000090.1, forward strand.
CATCACGAAGAAATTGGCACGCATGGAACCCCAGTCCACCTTGCGCAGGCTGGTGATGCGGGCCTCGTTCTGCACACCGCCCATGTCGAACTGCAGGCGGTCGCCCAGCTGCAGGCCCAGGGTTTGCGCAATGCCCTCTTCCACGCTGATCGCGCCCTCTTCGCCCGGCGTCCATTGACCGGCTACCACCTGGTTGTGGCCGGGCGGCTCGACGGCGGTGGACAGGTTGAACTCGCGGTCCACCAGGCGCTTGGCGCGGTCTTCAGCGTAGCTGTCGGGGCCCACGGGCCGGCCGTTCACGGCCAGCAGGCGGCCGCGAATCATGGGGTACCAGTCGTAGCGGGCCACGCCCGCGTCCTTGAGCACCTGCTGAAAGGCATCGGCCTGGTCGGGCATGATGTTGATGACGAAACGGTTGGGCGCATCGGGCGGTGTGGCCTGGCGCCAGCTGGCAATCAGGTCGGTGCGCAGCAGCACCAGCAGCACCAGCGCCAGCAGCCCCACGGCCAAGCTGCTGACCTGCACCACGGCATAGGCCGGGCGCGCCGAAATCTGCCGCGTGGCCAGCACCAGCCAGCGCGGCGCCGTGGATTCGTTGACGCTTTGGCGCAGCAGCTTCACCGCCACCCAACTCAGCAGGGCAAACAGCGCCACGGCCGCGGCAAAGCCGCCCACGGCGATCAGGCCCAGCAGCAGGTCGCGGCTTACCGCCAGCAGCAGTGCCGCAAAACCGGCCACGCCCACCGCCAGCACGGCCAGCGAAACGGACTTGAGCCCGCCCATGTCGCGCCGGATCACACGCAGCGGCGGCACCTGGGCCAGCTGCAGCACCGGCGGCAACCCAAAGGCCAGCAGCAGCGTGAGACCCATGCCCAGACCAAACGCCACCGGCCACAGGCTCGGTGCGGGCAGGGCCGACTCCACCAGCCCTGCCAGCAGCAACACAAACACGTTATGCACCAGGTACCCGAGCGCCACGCCCAGGGCACTGGCAAACAGGCCGATCAGCGCGAACTCGGTGGTGTAAGCGCCCGCGATGGCACGCTGGCCTTGGCCCAGCACGCGCAGCATGGCCGAGGCATCGAGATGATCGGCCGCAAAGCCCCGCGCCGCCAGCGCCACGGCCACGGCCGACAGCAAGGCCGCCAGCAGCGCCACCAGGTTGAGGAATTTCTCAGCGCGGTCGAGCGTCTGGCGCATTTCGGGGCGGCCGCTTTCAAGCGACTCCACGCGCACGCCGTGCACCTGGGGCTTCTTGGCCTCGACGGCAGCCCATGCACTGAAGGCCTTGACGGCCGCAGGCGCACCGGCCACGGCAAAGCGGTAAGTGATGCGGCTGGCCGGCTGCACCAGGCCGGTGGCCGGCACATCGGCCTGGTTGATCATGGCGCGCGGCGCAAAGCTCATGAAACCAGCGCCCCGGTCAGGCTCCACCACGATGATGCGGGCAATGCGCAGCTGTGCATCGCCCAGCAGCAGCATGTCGCCCATTGACAGCCCCAGCGCCTCCAGCAAGGGCGCATCGACCCACACCTCACCCGGCGCCGGAATATCACGCGTGACCTGCCCTGGTGCACCAGGCAAGTCGGCCACCTGCAAACTGCCGCGCAAGGGATAGCCTGGCGCCACGCTCTTGAGCGCCACGAGCTTGGAGGCCCCGCCCTGCAACTCGCTGGCCCGGCCCATGGTAGGAAAGCCCATGGTCATCACCGCCCGCAGGCCCAACGCCCGGGCACGCTCGGCAAAAGCGGCTGGCGTAGGGTTGTCGCTGGCCACCACGGCATCACCGCCCAGCAGCTGCAGGGCGTCACGCTCGAGCCCCCCCTGCAAGCGGTCGGAAAAAAAGCCCACCGAAGTCAGCGCCGCCACGGCCAGGGTGACGGCCACAATCAGCAGGCGCAGCTCCCCTGCACGCAGGTCACGTACCAGGGTGCGCAGCCCCAGGCGGAAAAAAGACAGATTCATGGGTGCAGACCTTAGCGCAATTGCGTGCCCCGAAGCGGGTGGAGGGATTTG
>DAOPUP010000091.1:0-8155 GCA_035350655.1 Acidovorax sp.
AGCACGGCCATGTCAACTTCAACACCATTCCCTGGGTGATTTACACCAGCCCCGAGATCGCCTGGGTGGGCCGCACCGAGCAGCAGCTCAAGGCCGATGGCGTGAAGTACAAGGCCGGCACCTTCCCGTTCCTGGCCAATGGCCGCGCACGTGCGCTGGGCGACACGACCGGCATGGTGAAGTTCCTGGCCGATGCCACCACCGACGAAATTCTGGGCGTGCACATGGTCGGCCCGCAGGTCAGCGAATTGATCTCCGAGGCCGTGGTGGCCATGGAGTTCAAGGCCAGCGCGGAAGACATTGCACGCATCTGCCACGCCCACCCGTCCCTGAGCGAAGCCACCAAGGAAGCGGCCCTGGCCGTTGACAAGCGCACGCTGAATTTCTGATTCTTTGCGTCAAATTGGCTGCTAGCGCTTATTATTTAAGCGTTAGCAGCTATTTATTTTATAGCTGCATAGATTCAGGGTATTTTCAACGTGACCGTCAAACAGACCTATCTCGCAGAACTTGCCGCCAAGGGTTTTCACAGCGATCCGGCCCAGTTGCGCGCGGTGGACGCCCTGCAGCGCTGCGCCCGGGACTGGGCCGCCTACAAGGCGCGCCGCTCCAATGCCCTCAAGAAGATCATCAACCGCCCCGATGTTCCGCGCGGCGTCTACATGTATGGTGGCGTGGGGCGCGGCAAGAGCTTTCTCATGGATTGCTTCTTCAATGCCGTGCCGCTCAAGCGCAAGGTGCGCCTGCACTTTCACGAGTTCATGCGCGAGGTGCACCGCGAGCTCGCTGCGCTGCAAGGCACGGCCAACCCGCTCGACGTTCTGGGGGCACGCATCGCCAAGCGCTACAAGCTGATCTGTTTTGACGAATTCCATGTGGCCGACATCACCGATGCGATGATCCTGCATCGCTTGCTGGCGGCACTGTTTGACAACGGGGTGGGGTTTGTCACCACCTCCAACTTCAAGCCCGATGAGCTCTACCCCGATGGCTTGCACCGCGACCGCATCCTGCCGGCCATTGCGCTGCTCAACGAAAAGCTGGAAGTGGTGAACGTGGACAACGGCACCGACTATCGGCGCCGCACGCTCGAGCAGGTCAAGCTCTACCACACGCCCCTGGGGCCTGAGGCAGACGCTGAAATGAACGCTGCTTTTGACCAGCTGGCCGAGGTGCACGACGAAGACCCGGTGCTGCACATCGAAGCCCGCGAGATCCGGGCCAGGCGCAAGGCCGGTGGTGTGGTCTGGTTTGACTTCAGGACGCTGTGCGGCGGCCCCCGGTCGCAAAATGATTACCTCGAAATTGCCACGCAATTCCATACGGTGTTGCTGTCGGATGTGCCCTACATGCCGGTCAACATGGCCTCGCCGGCACGGCGTTTTACCTGGCTGGTGGATGTGCTGTACGACCGGCGCGTCAAGCTCATCCTGTCGGCGGCAGTGCCGCCAGAGCAGTTGTACACAGAGGGCCCCCTGGCCCACGAGTTTCCGCGCACGGTGTCCCGGCTGCACGAGATGCAGTCCAAGGAATTTCTGGCGCTTGAGCGCCGCAGCGTCGACACAGGACTGACGTAATGAAAAACGTTTGGGCGGTTTTGGGTGTGGCAAGCATGATCGCTGGGCCTGCGCTGGCGCAATCGGCAGCATCTGCATCGCCAGAGACCTTGCGCAACGCCGCGCAGACAGAACGGCAAGCCGAACGCAATCGCATCCACCAGGAACGTCAAGCCATCACGGCCGCTCGAAAGCATGGAGAAACTGCCTGTTATCGCCGGTTTGCGGTGGAAGACTGCCTGCGGGAGGTTCGTGCGAAGGCCCGCGAAGCCGAGCTGCAGTTGCGCGGGCGGGAGGTGCAGCTCAACGATGCGCAACGCAAGGAAAAAGCCGCCGAGCGGCTGCGCGCGATTGAAGAAAAGCAGCAGGTGGCACCGGACCGTTCGCGACCCCAGGGCGCTGCCCGCGGGGTGGGGCGGGGTGCTCCCGCCAGTGTGGAAGACTTGCGCACCCAGCACCAACAGGAAGCGCAGCGGCGGGCTGAACAGCAGCGCAACCGGCAGCAGTCAATGGCTGAGAACCAGGCGCAGCGTGCCAAGGAAAACGCGGACCGTGCTGCTACCGCGCGTGCCCGCCATGCGGACAATGTGAAATCGGCGCAGGACCGGCGGGAACGGGTGCAAAAGATGCAGGCCGAGTCGGCCGCTGCAGGGCGCACGCCGGCAGCACCATTGCCTGTTGCTTCTGCGGCTGCACCTGGACCCGTGAAACCCTGAGCCTCCAGGCGGACAGCTGGCGCGGGCAACTGGGGGCAAAACTGGATCCAGAGCGCTTCAGGCGCGGTCTGTGGGCAGGCTCGCCAGTCGTTCGCTGCGCTTTTCTTCGGCCATGGCCTCGATCTTCACGATGACCAGCGACAGGTTGTCACCCCGCCCCCGCGCACGGGCGCGTGCCTTGTCGATCAGGAATTCGGTCGCCTCGCGCGGGGACAGCGAGTCCACCACCGACGCCAGCTCCGTGGGGGAAAAGTAGTGCCAAACGCCATCGCTGCAGGCCAGCAAGACATCGCCGGGCACCAGCTGGGCAATGGTGTGGGTGGCGATGGGCGGGTCGCTTTCGGTACCCAGGCAACCCACCAGAATGTTGGAATGCGGATGGATGTTGGCCTCGGCCTCGGTCAGCTCGCCGCGATCGACCAGGGCCTGAACGTACGAGTGGTCGCTGGTGCGAAAGGTCAGCCTTGCATCGGCAAAATGGTAGATGCGCGAATCGCCGGCATGAACCCAGTGGCAGTCACCGCGTGGGTTGATGAGGAACGCGGCAATCGTGCTGTGGGGGTCCTGTTCGGATGAAATGGCGGTGAGGCGGATCACGATATGGGCCTCTTCCACCATGTTCTTGAGCATGGCCGCAGGGTCGTCCGTCTCTGGCGAGTAGCGCTCGAACAGTTGGCGGGCTGTCATCATGATCTGGTCCGACGCCTTGCGCCCGCCACTTCGCCCCCCCATGCCGTCGGCAACCAAGCCAAGCACACACCCATTGAAGCGTTCGTGCGATATCAGGGCCACCTGATCCTGCTGGTATTCGCGGTCACCCTTGTGGATGCCGGTGGAGGCGGTAAGGCGAAACGCTTTGGTCATGCTGATGATTGTGGGGGCCGGCGGTGCCAGTACCGATCGGGACAGGGTATCAAAGCGCTTATTATGTTCCCGCATGTGGCATTTTTGCCCTGTCTATAGACCCATGGCGCCTCCCACCTCTTGAAATCTCATAATCACCCCTTGCCGCGCCGGACGATGGATCTGCGCATTGCACCCGACGGCATGGATGCATGCGACGACCGGGGGGCTTCGGGCGCAATATCCGACGGGTTTGCGCTCAGGCTCCTGCCAATGTGCTGCCCGGCATGCGGCGAAGACCGCGAGCACTTCGGGCGCGCGCGCGAGCCTCAAGCGCCTGCGTGATGGGCCTCGTGCAGGCGGTGCATGCCGCATTTGGGCCCGATGGGGTGCTGTCGCGGATGGAGAACCACTACCGCGCACGCGATGGACAGATTCGCATGGCCGATGCGGTAGCCCGGACCATCGAGCAGGGCGGCAGTCTGGTGGTGGAGGCCGGCACCGGGGTGGGCAAGACCTTCGCTTATCTGGTGCCAGCGCTGCTCAGTGGCGAGCGGGTGTTGTTGTCCACGGCCACCAAGGCCTTGCAGGACCAGCTTTTTGCCCGCGATCTGCCTCAACTGGTCGCTGCACTGGCCTTGCCCGTGCGCACGGCCTTGCTCAAGGGGCGGGGCAGCTACCTGTGTTTGCACCGCATGGAGCTGGCACGCCAGGGTGCTGCACTGCATGATCGTCATGTGCAGCGGGTGCTGGCGAAAGTGGAGGTCTGGTCGCACAGCACACGCTCGGGGGATCTGGCGGAGCTGCCGGGGCTGGACGAGCGATCGCCCGTCATTGCGCTGATCACCTCCACGCGTGAAAATTGTCTGGGCACCGCTTGCCCCCGCTTTCGCGGGTGTCATGTGAACCTGGCCCGGCGCGAGGCGCTGGCGGCCGATGTGGTGGTCATCAACCACCATCTGTTCTTTGCCGATGTCGCCGTGCGTGAGTCGGGCATGGCCGAGTTGTTGCCCACAGCGCGGGTCGTGGTGCTGGATGAGGCGCACCAGATCAATGAAATCGGTGTGCAGTTTCTGGGCATGCAGTGGTCCACGGGGCAATGGCTGGATTTTTCCCGTGATCTCTTGGCTGCGGGTTTGCTGCATGCCCGTGGCCTTGCCGACTGGAACACGCTGGCGGCGCATATCGATCAAGCGGCTGCCGATTTGCGCATGGCCGTGGGTCCGCAGTTGCCCGGTGCCCGGCTGCGCTGGACCGGCGAGGCGCCCGAAGCCGTCGCGCCGCAAGGCTGGAGCGAGGCCCTCCGGCGGGCCTCATGGGCTGGCGCGCAAGCCCTGGAAGTGCTGGATCCGTTCAGCGAGCTTGCGCCTGATTTCGCGCGCTTGTACGAGCGCGGTTCGGAGCTTTTGGCGCGCCTGGGGCGTTTTGCCGCGCCCTGTCGCCCGGATGCGGTGCGCTGGGTCGAGGCGGGAGGAGCATTGCGGCTGGTGGAGTCACCGCTCGATATTGCCCAGGCCATGCGGACCCGTTTGCTGGCCGCGCCCGCTGAGGCCACGGACGAGGATTGGCCTGTGCCTGTGCAGCACGCCGGACGGGCCTGGATTTTCACGTCGGCCACCCTGGGGGACGATGCCGGGTTGACCTGGTTCACCGAGCGCTGCGGCCTGCAGGATGCCGAGATTCTGTGCGTTGACAGTCCGTTCGACTATGCATCCCAGGCCGCGTTGCATGTCCCTGCTCATTTGCCCAAACCGTCAGACCCCGGGCACAGCATCGCTGTGGCTGAGCTGGCTGCAGCGGCTGCAAGCCGTCTGGGTGGGCGCACACTGGTGTTGACCACCACCCTCAAGGCCCTGCGCGTTATCGGCGATGCCTTGCAGGCCCGTTTCAGCAGCCCGGACGGACTGGAAGTGCTGGTGCAGGGGGAATGGCCCAAACGCCATCTGATGGAGCGCTTTCGCGAGGGCGTATCGCGTGGGGGGCGCGGCTGTCTGCTGGTGGCCTCGGCCTCGTTCTGGGAAGGCTTTGATGTGCCTGGCGATGCCTTGCAACTGGTCATCATCGACAAACTGCCCTTTCCCCCCCCTGACGACCCGCTGGTGCAGGCCCGCACCCAGCGCATCGAAGCCGCGGGGGGGCGTGCGTTTCCGACGCTTGCGGTGCCCGAGGCGGCCATTGCGCTCAAGCAAGGGGCGGGGCGGCTGATCCGGCGCGAATCGGACCGGGGCATCCTGGTCGTGTGCGACGCGCGGCTGGTAACCATGGGCTATGGCAAGCGGCTGATGCGCGCTTTGCCGCCCATGCGCTTTCTTGACAGTTCAGAAGATTTCGAGGCTGCGCTGGATGCGCTCACCAGAACTTCCACCACGGATTCGACTTGGCCTTGATGCCTTCCGCGGCATGGGCCCCCTGGGGATAGGAGGCCGCCATGACGCGGCGGGCATCGTCACGCAGCTCGGACATTCCCAAGGCGTCGTAGGACTGGATCAGGATGTGCAGCGCCTCTTCGAGTGCAGGAACGCCCTGGTAGTCGGCCAGCGCCGCCTGGGCCCGGCCGATGGCGGCCACATAGGCACCGCGCTGGTAGTAGTAGCGGGCGACATGGACTTCGTACTGGGCCAGCGAATTGACGATATAGGTCATGCGCTGGCTCGCGTCCTTGGCGTAGCGGGAATCGGGGAACCGCGATGCCAGTTCACTGAACGACGTGAAGGAGTCCTTGGCCGCTTTTTGATCGCGTTCGGACAGATCCTGCCGGGATACCCACGAAAACAGCCCCAAGTTGTCGTTGAAATTGACCAAGCCTTTCAGGTACAGCGCGTAATCCAGCGCAGGACTGGCGGGGTGCAGTTTCATGAAACGGTCCAGCGTGGCGACGGCCTGCGCCTTTTCTCCGGCCTTGTACTGCGCATAGGCTTTGTCCAGCTGCGCCTGCTGGGCCAGTGGCGTGCCTGCAGCGCGACCTTCCAGCTTTTCCAGCAAAGGCACTGCCTTGTCGAAAGCGCCGCTGCTCAGCTCGTCCTTGGCTTCCGAGTAAATGCGGTTGGGGCTCCAGTCCGCTGTCTTGTCTTGCGGTGTGCTCGAGCAGCCCGCAAGCAGGCCGGCGGCCAGCAGGGCAGTGAGAAGAGGCAGAGGGGCACGCAGCATTGCAGGCAGCTTTCAGGCAAAAAGTGAACTGGTGTCTTGTGAGGGGCTGTGCCGTGGTGGGGCCCTGGCTTGCAGCGCGATCTCGACCGACCGATGCATTGTACCGATGGTGTCAGCCTTGCTGCGCAAGCGTGAATGGGCGTATTCCGTGCGCTTCGCCGGGTGGGCTTTCTACAATGGGGCCCATGTTTGTTCACCTGCGCCTGCACACCGAGTTTTCCGTCGTTGACGGTACCAATCGCATCGATGACCTGGCCAAGGCGGCGGCCAGAGATGGCCAGCCCGCACTGGCCATCACCGATCTCAACAACCTGTTTGGCGCCATCAAGTTCTACAAGGAAATGCGCGGCAAAGGCGTCAAGCCGATCCTGGGCGCTGAAATTCTGCTGGAGGGCGAGGCGGGAGCCGCTCCGTCCCGCATGTTGGTGCTGGTGCAGGGGCGCCAGGGCTATCTGAACCTGTCTGAATTGCTGGCGCGTGCCTGGACGCGCAATGTGGTCAAAGCCCAGGCTATCTGTACCTTGGAATGGCTGCAGGAGCTGGCAGAGGGGTTGATCGCGATCTCGGGCGCCCATGCCGGGGCGGTGGGCCAGGCGCTCATGAAGGGCGATGATGCGGGGGCAGCGCGCCTGGCGCTTCGCCTGGCAGGCATCTTTCCGCACCGTTTCTACCTGGAGGTGCAACGCGCGGGGCGTGCCGACGATGAGGCCCATGTCGTGGCGACCGTGCAGTTGGCTGCGCGGCTCAACCTGCCGGTGGTCGCCACGCATCCGGTGCAGTTCGCCACAGCTGAAGATTACGAGGCCCACGAGGCGCGGGTCTGCATTTCCGAGGGCGAAATTTTGGGCAACCCGCGGCGGGTGCGCAAGTTCACGCGCGAGCAGTATTTCAAGTCGTCAGCGCAGATGCAGGCGCTGTTCGAGGATCTGCCTTCCGCACTGGCCAATTCGGTCGAAATTGCCCGCCGCTGCAACATCACGCTGGTATTGGGCAAGCCGCAGCTGCCCAATTTCCCCATCCCCCCCGTGAACGGGCAGCTGTTGTCGGTGGAGGACTACTTTCGCCATGTGTCCTTCGAGGGGCTGGAGGAGCGCCTCCAGCTGCTGTTTCCCAATGAGGCCCAGCGCGACGCACAGCGGCCGCGCTATGTGGAGCGGCTGGAGTTCGAGCTCAACACCATCCTCAAGATGGGGTTTCCCGGCTACTTCCTGATCGTGGGGGACTTCATTCAATGGGCCAAGACGCATGGCTGCCCCGTGGGGCCCGGCCGGGGCTCTGGCGCGGGGTCTCTGGTGGCCTATGCGCTCAAGATCACCGATCTGGACCCGCTCGAATACAACCTGCTGTTCGAGCGTTTTCTCAATCCCGAGCGCGTGTCGATGCCCGACTTCGACATTGACTTTTGCCAGGCCAACCGCGACCGCGTGATCGATTACGTGAAGGACAAATACGGCAAGGATGCCGTGAGCCAGATCGCCACCTTCGGCACCATGGCCGCCAAGGCTGCCATCCGGGACGTGGGCCGTGTGATGGACATGAGCTATACCTTTTGCGACGGCATCTCCAAGCTGGTGCCCAACAAGCCCGGGCAGTCCTACACGCTGGCTTACCCGCCCAACCCCAAAAAAGAGGGCGACAAGAACAACTACGCCCTGGAGCTCGAGCCCTTGCTGGCGGAGCGGGTGCAAAAGGAAGAGGATGTCAAGACCGTCATCGAGATGGCGCAAAAGCTGGAGGGTATGACGCGCAACATCGGCATGCATGCCGGTGGCGTGCTGATCGCGCCCGGCAAGCTCACCGATTTCTGTCCGTTGTACCAGCAGCCGGGCAGTGAGGCCGCCGTGAGCCAGTACGACAAGGATGACGTGGAGGCCATCGGCCTGGTGAAGTTCG
>DAOPUP010000092.1:0-8154 GCA_035350655.1 Acidovorax sp.
AAGCAGATGCGCTACCAGGCTGCGCTACGCTCCGACAGCTCGTATTCTATCCCGTAAATCAGGCCTGTTTGGGATTTGACGCATTTCTTTTTGGAATTTTTCCCGCCATAGAAAGCGCCACGGCAACGAATCAACGGCTGGAAGGCCCAGGGCCACGACCCGCCAAGTGGCGGAACGTGATGCGACCCTTGGTCAGGTCGTAGGGCGAGAGTTCCAGCGACACCTTGTCGCCGGCCAGGATGCGGATATGGTGCTTGCGCATTTTTCCGCCGGTGTAGGCAATCAGCTGGTGGCCGTTTTCCAGGGTCACGCGAAAACGCGAGTCCGGCAAAACTTCCGTCACGGAGCCTTGCATTTCAATCAGTTCTTCTTTGGCCATGGTTATCTCTTAAAACAAATATTCTGTGGTTGGCGCGCCAGCACATCGGGCATCCACATGCCGCCGTGGCCGTGCCTTCTGGGGGCTCGGAGCACGGTGCTTTGCGGGCGGGAGAGTCGCTGCGCCCGGGGGCGCAGATCAGAAAAGAGGCCGGGGGGACGGCTTCAATGGACAGGCGAGGCGCTGTGCATGAGCCTGCCGATTGTAACGCGATGTCCCCATCCTGCCTATGCCGCCGCGCCAAACGGCCCGGCAGGGGTGGCGGCGCCCTCTGGCGAAATCAGCAAGGTGCCAGCCAGCGTGCGCACCAGATCTGTTTGGGTAATGATGCCCACCAACTGCTGACGGGTGTCAACGACAGGAATGTGATGGTGACCACCCTGCGAAAACAAGGGCACAAGGTCCATGGCGTGCTGCTGCTGTTCAACCACCTGTACGGGGTGCGACATGATCCCACCGACCGATGCGGGCTGGCCGCTGCGGCCCCTCACCAGCGTCCGCAGCCGCTGACCCAGCCCTTCGTGCACTTCCAGATTGGCAAGCCGCATGAAGTCCGCCACGGTGACGATACCGACCACCAGACGCTGCCCATCCACCACGGGAAGCGCCTTGACCTGCTGGCTGCGCATCAAGGCCCACGCGTCCTTGAGCGACACGCCCGCCTCTACGGCCAATGGCGGCTTGGACATGATGTCCACGCAGCGCAGGTCGCCCAGCGTGCGCTGAAAGGCCGCCCGACCCGCCAGATGCAACAACCCCTCAAGATCTTCGCGGCTCACGTCCAGGAGCTGGTTGTAGTGGGACAACGCGGCATCCACATCGGAAGCGACGAAGTATCCGGATCGGGGCGGGCGCAGCGGTGCACGCCACCGTTGCGCATGCGGATACTGGCGCCCCGTCAGGTTGTTGTAGGCTACGCCTACCACCACCAGGACCAAGGCGTTGAAGCAGATAGGAAACGCCGCCAAGTGCAGCCCGTTGCCCTGGGCAATCACGACATACAAGGCCATGGCACCGCCGGGGGGATGCAGGCAACGCAGGGGCACCATGAGCGCCACGGCCAACCCCACAGCCAATGATGCAGCCACGGCAGTGTCGGGAATCAAGGCCACGCAAACGCCACCCACCAGCGCCGACAGCGTGCTACCGCCCAGCACCGGCCAGGGTTGGGCCAATGGGCTGGACGGCATGCCGAACACCAGGATGGCGCTCGCCCCGAGCGAGGCCACCATCCAGGGCCCCGTCGCATGGTCCAGCGCCCACCAGCGGCTCAGCAAGGCGGCAAGCAAGACACCGAGAGCCACACCCACCATCACCCGGAGTCTTTCACGGCCATCAATGCCTACCGGCGCGGGCCAGAAACGACGCAGCCAGCTGATACACCGCACCCCCTGCGATGTCGGGCGCTGGGCAAAAGAAGGGGAAGAACTGTGAGGGTCGGGAGGGAGCATGACGCAGTCGCAAAATGCCCAGGCACCTTGCGCCTGAGCGTGTCTGGTTCGTGGTCTATCTTGATTGCAAATACCTTGCACGAAGACCCCCAGCGGTCCCCGTATTTTGCCGAAGTCCACCACCACGCGGTGGCAGACCCACGAAAGCCCTGCCGCGAAATGTCTGCTGGAATTGCCTGCGTCATGCGCCATGCGCACCGGACCATCGCGGCCCGGCGGGTTCCGGCCCCGCGGGTTCCATTTCCATGGCCATCGCACCAGGATGTCGCTGCGCCCCTCGCTGCCTGTCGATGCGTGGGCACCGGGTGCCAGGCCCGAGGGCACGCGGCCGATAGAATCACCCGCTTTCGTCCTGGAGGGGTGCGCCCGTGTCCGATCGCCTGGCAGTTCTGCCGCAATACCTCATGCCCAAGCGGGCCCTCACCACCCTGGCGGGCACATTTGCCTCGGCGCAGCTCGGCGGCCTGACCACCCTGGCGATACGCCGCTTTGTGGCCCGCTACCGCGTGAACATGGCCGAAGCGGCCAACCCCGACATCGCCAGCTACGCGTCATTCAATGACTTCTTTACGCGTGCCCTCGCTCCTGGCATGCGTCCGCTGGCAGCGGCCGATCTGATCTGCCCCGTGGACGGAACCATCAGCCAGTTCGGCAGCGTGGAAAAAGACCAGATCTTTCAGGCCAAGGGCCACCACTACTCCACCACCGCGCTGGTGGGCGGTGATACCGAACTGGCAGCGCGCTTTGAGCACGGCCATTTCGCCACCTTGTACCTGAGCCCGCGCGATTACCACCGCATCCACATGCCCTGCGCGGGCCGGCTCACACGCATGGTGCATGTGCCGGGGGACCTTTTTTCCGTGAACCCCACCACGGCACGGGGCGTGCCGGGCCTGTTTGCGCGCAACGAGCGTGTGGTGTGCGTCTTTGAGTCCGACCACGGCCCTTTTGTGCTGGTGCTGGTAGGTGCCACCATTGTGGGCAGCATGGCCACCGCATGGCATGGCCAGGTGAATCCGCCGCGCACCGGAACGCTGCGCCAATGGGACTACGCACCGGGCCAGGTGGAACTGCAACAAGGCGAAGAAATGGGCCGCTTTCTGCTCGGGTCCACGGTAGTGATGCTGTTCCCGCAAGGGCCGCTGCAGTTCAACCCCAACTGGGCAGCAGCGCGGCCCATCCAGCTGGGCGAGGCCATGGCGCAGCGCAGTCGCGGCTGACGCAGTCTGGAGCGGCGCGAACCGCGCCCTTGTTGCCGTCGCTGTATCAGTAGCGGTCGGGAACGCGCACCAGAGCAAACGCGGTGGGCTCCAGGGTCAGCATGTCCGGGTGCACGGGGTTGTCGTGGCCCACCAAATAGACCCGCATGGCATGGCGCCGTATCACGACATGGCTCACCGTCTCGCGGCTCTGTCCGTATTGCACGGAAACACCCGGCTTGAACAAGGGCATGTAATAGTAAGCCGCATCGGTCATCGTCTGCGGCTCCTCCCGCTGTCTGCTGATTGGCGCTGCACTCCAGGTCGGCAGGCCCGCCCGATCCTAGCACCCCGTGCGGCGGCACCTGGCGTTCAGGTCTGCGATTGCTATTTAATTAATAGCTAAAAGCCCAGTAAAAAAGACCGCCTGCAGGCGATTGGATGCCCCCCAGGAGCGCTCACCCTGCCCAACGCACCATGCCGGCACGGCACGCCTGCCACTAAGGCGTGACCTGCAGTGCGCTCACACCGACTGCGTCGCCACCCCCGCGGCCTCAAAACTGGCCATCTCGCGCAGCACAGCGCAAGCGGACTGCAGCAGCGGCCAGGCCAGCGCGGCACCCGAGCCCTCACCCAGGCGCAGGCCCAGGTCCAGCAGCGGCTGGGCCTGCCCATGGGGCAGCAGTTGCGCCAGCAGGTGTGCATGGCCGGGCTCGGCCGAGCCGTGGGCGAACACGCAGCGCTGCAGCACCGGCGGTTGCAGGCGCGCGGCCACCAGCACGGCAGCGCTGGTGATAAAGCCATCGACCACGATGACCCGGCGCTCTGCGGCGGCCTGCAGCACGGCGCCCACCAGCGTGGCGACCTCGAAACCACCGAGCGCAGCCAGGGCGTCCAGCGGTTCGAGCGCACGGTCATTGACCGCCAGCGCCTGCGCCAGCACGGCGCGCTTGCGCGCCACACCGGCCGCATCCAGGCCAGTGCCGGCGCCGGTGCAATCCTGAAGCGCAACACCGCACAGGCGCGACAGCAGCAACGACGCCACCGAGGTGTTGGCAATGCCCATCTCGCCCAGCAACAGGGCATTGCCGGGCAAACCACGCACGACCTCCATGCCATGGGCCAGCGCCTGCGCGCATTGCGCGGCCGTCATGGCGGGGCCGGCGGACGCGTCTTGCGTGCCCGGCGCCACCTTACGCACCAGCAGCTGCGGCTGGCCGGGCGCGGCAGCGCGCGGCGCAAAGTCGCGCGCCACGCCGCAGTCCACCACGGTGAGCGCCAGGCCATGCTGGCGCGCCAGCACGCTCACGGCAGCGCCGCCGGCCAGAAAGTTCTCGACCATCTGCCAGGTCACATCGCTCGGATAGGCCGACACGCCGCGCGCCGCCAAACCATGGTCGCCAGCGCAGACCAGCATTTGCGGTTGTTCGAGCTGCGGCGCCTCGCTGCCCAGGATTTGGCCGATGCGCAGCGCCAGCGGCTCCAGCAGGCCGAGCGCGCCCAGGGGCTTGGTTTTGTGGTCGATGCGGTGCTGCAGGCGCGCCGTGAGCGCGGGGTCTTGCAGATCAGAAATGACAGGAATCGTGCAGGCGAGGGTCATGAAAAAAATGCTCAGGGATGGATCAGGGATTGCAGGATGCCCGGCGCGAAGTGCGCCTCAAGCGCATCGGCCAGGCCGTCGAACACGGCGTCCAGCGTGCGCACGGGCGCATTGCCGGGGGTGCCAAACAGCGCCTGCAGGGCCGCTGCGTCTTCGAACAGGCCATGCAGGTACAGGCCCAGCACATTGCCGGCGCGGTTCTGCCAGGCCAGGCCGGGAATCACAGCGCGCGCCAAGTCGCCCTGGGCGGCCATGGCCGGGTGCTGCGCGGTCTGGCCATGGTGAATTTCGTAGCCCGCCACCGGCACACCCGCCAGCCGCGCCCACGGCCCGGCCGCGAGCCCGGCAAAGCGCGCTTCGGTGTGGCGCACCGTTTTGGCCTGCTCGAACACCGTAACCAACGGCAATAGGCCCAGGCCGGGGCCATTGCCGTCGATGCCTTCGGGGTCGATCAGCGCCTCGCCCAGCATCTGCAGGCCGCCGCAAATGCCCAGCACCGCGCCGCCGCGCCCGGCATGAGCGGCAATGGCGCTGTCGAGCCCCTGCGCGCGCAGCCAGGCCAGGTCGGCCGCTGTGGCCTTGGAGCCGGGCAACACGATCCAGTCGCTGGGCTGCAGGAGCGCCACATCGGCCGGGCTGCGCACCCACTGCAGGCGCACGCCAGGCATGTTCTTGAGCGGCTGGAATTCGTCGAGGTTGCTGATGCGCGGGTAGGCCATGACGGCCACCGTGGTGTGCACGGCACCTGCGGTGGTGCTGCGATCGTCAAACACACCGTCTTCCTCGGGCAGGCCATGCTGCCACCACATGGGAATGGTGGCCACGGTGGGCACGCCCGTCAGCGCCTGCAGCATCTGCGGCGCGGGCGCCAGCAAGGTCGCGTCGCCACGGAACTTGTTGAGCACAAAGCCGTGGATGAGCACCCGCTCGTCCTCGGGCAGCAGCGCCCAGGTGCCATACAGGTGGGCAAAGGCGCCGCCGCGGTCGATGTCGGTCACCAGCAGGCAGCGGGCCTGCGCATGGCGGGCTACGCGCATGTTGACGATGTCGCTGGCGTGCAGGTTGATCTCGGCGGGCGAGCCCGCACCCTCGATCACCACCACATCGTTGTCGGCGCGCAAGGCATCGAGCGCGGCTGCGATTTGCGGCCAGACCTTTTCGCTGCGCCCGCGCCAGGGCATGGCCGTGAGCTCGGCGTTCACCTGCCCCATCAGCACGACCTGGCTGTGCGTGTCGGCCTCGGGCTTGAGCAAGAGCGGGTTCATGCGCACCTCGGGCCGGGCGTTTGCTGCCAGGGCCTGAAAGTATTGGGCGGAACCGATTTCGCCCAAGGCGCCGTCGATACCCTCGACCACGCGCGCGTTGTTGCTCATGTTCTGCGCCTTGAACGGCGCCACCTTGAAGCCCTGGCGGGCGTAGTAACGGCACAGGGCGGTGGTCAGCCAGCTTTTGCCGGCGCCACTGGTGGTGCCCAGCACCATCACGCAACGGGCCAGGGGTCGATGTGAAAAATGGAGGGTCATGCCTTGTCTTTCTGGTGGGGAAGGGCCGCCTGAAGTTCGCGCCACGCGGCGGCCAGGGCATCCTGAGAAGCGGGTGGCAACACGCCCATCCGCACCTGCCCCGGCAGCCCGAACGACGCGGCATCGCGCAGCTTGATACCTGCGCTGCGCAGCCCGGCAAGCAGGTACGCAGAGTCGCTTGACGTGACGCCTGTATCGGGCAGCGCGCAGAAATAGTTGGCCAGGCTGCCCTGCTGCACGCGCCAGCCCAGCGCACAGCACAGCCCCTGCTGGCGCGCCTTCCAGGCGCGCAGGCGGCCCAGGCTGTGCACCAGCCAGCACTGCGTCGCAGGCTGAACCCACGCCTGCAGCAACGCCACACCATGCGCCCCCACGGGCCATGAGGGGGCCAGGGCCGCCAACGCGCCCACCAGGCCCTCGGCGCCTGAGGGCGCCACGGCGTAAGCCGCGCGCAGCCCCGTGAGCCCCAGGGCCTTGTTGGGTGTCCACAACTGCCAGCAGGCCGAAGGCAGGTGCGGCGCTGGCGACCCGGCCCAGGCGCCCTGCCCTTGCAGCCGCAGCGGTGCATAGGCGCAGTCCAGCACGCGCAGCGCAGTGGTGCCGCCGCCTTGCTGCCAGGCCTGCAGGGCGGCATCGGCATGGCCCAGCGGGCTGGAGGGCTCGCAGGCCCATTGCAAGCCCAGGCCCAGGCCCGCAGCGGCCACCGCACCCCGCACGACGGCCAGGCCACGCGCCTGTGCGGCCTGGGCATAGTCGCCATAGCTGTGCGCGGGCAAAGCCACCTGCGCCGCGCCCTGCTGCACGGCCAGCGCCGTGATGCGGTGGATGAACTCGCTGGCGCTGGCCGCCAGCACGATGCGGCCCGGCGCCACGCCATGGAATGCACCCAGGCGCTCGCGCAGCGCGGTGTAGGCCGGGTCGGGGTAGCGCGTGGCGTCGGCCGCCTGCACGGCATGCAGCGCCCCAGGGCAGGGGCCGCAGGCGTTGCTGTTGGTCGAAAAATCATGCAGCGGCACACCTGCGGCATCGGGGCCGCCATGCAGCGGTGCGCGGGGGGGCGCCAGTGCGTCAGGGTTCATGTACGCCACCAGAAAAAAGCCAGGGCGCCCAGCAGCTGCAGGGCCGCTACCAGCGGCACCAGGGCCCAAACCACCTGGCGGCCCAGGCGCGCCGCCCGCCGTGTATCGGGCGGCCCGGCCGTGCGGCCCTGGCCGTGCAGCGTGTACACGCCCGGCTTGGCCAGGCGCACGCCCAGCGCCAGCGCCATGGCCGCCATGGGCCAGCCGCTGTTGGGCGACGGGGTCTTGCGCGCCTGGCGGGCCAGGGTGCATGGCGGCAGGCCCCCAGCGCACAGCGCCAGCAGCAAGGCCGTGATGCGGGCCGGCATCCACGACAGCACATCGTCCGCCCGCGCTGCCCATTTGCCCGCCCATTGCCAATGGCGCCCGCCGCGCATGCCGGGGTAGCCCCACATGGCATCGGCCGTGTTGGCAAAGCGGTAGAGCGCGGCCCCTGGCAAGCCCAGCAGCGCAAACCACAGGAGCGGCGCCACCACCGAGTCGTTGAGGTTTTCGGCCAGCGACTCGATGGCCGACTCGCGCACCTCCTCAGCGCTCAAGGCGCTCACATCGCGGCTCACCAGGCGTGCCAGTTGCGCACGGCCCGCCGCCAGCGACTGGCCCAGCGCCACCTCCACCGCCAGCACCTCGTCACGCAGCATGCGCCAGGCCAGCAGCGGCTTGAGCAGCAGCGCCAAAAGTGCCGCAGCCAGCCACCCAGGCAGCATCAGCACCAGCTGCTGCGCCGCCCAAAAAACTATCGAAACAATAGCTACAAGTCCAACCCATACCACGGCTGCAAGCCAAAAACGCTTGAAATCGCGCGCCACAGGGGCGGGCGGCGCCAGCCACTCGCCCCACCAGTGCAGCGCACGGCCCATCCACACCACGGGGTGCCAGGCCACAGGGGGCTCGCCCAGCCACCCATCGAGCGCCAGGGCCAG
>DAOPUP010000093.1:0-8090 GCA_035350655.1 Acidovorax sp.
CAGATCGAGCGGCGCGGTGGTGTGGTTGATGCCGAGGGCCCAGACTGCCATAGACACTGATTATAAAATTGTTCGCAGCATCGGGCACCCTGTCTGCCCAAGCCTTGATCTGGGTCAATTTTCATGGGGCCTCTGGACGCGCTCAACCACGCTTTGAATTTCATGGCGCCCGCTGCGGCGCTGGCCGCGCTGATGGTGCTGGGTGGACGCTGGGTCCGGCCCAAAGGGGCGCAGGCGTTTACATGGCGAGCGCAATGGGCTATCAATTTTGCCGTCGGCTGCGCTGTGCTGGTGGCCGGGCTGTCGGTGCTGGGCCGCGACGGCAAGATGCTGACCTACGCGGCGCTGGTGCTGGCCTGCGCCAGTTGCCAGTGGGTGCTGGTGCGTGGCTGGCGGCAGTAGGAGTTGTCCGGTGCGGCTTGGGCCAGGGTTCGGGCCGGTTGCGGCGCTGGCTACACCGGCCCTTGCTGTGCTTGCGCCAGCAGCCACTGCCTGAAGTCCTGCAACGCGGCCGGGGCGGCACGGCCTGCTGGCTGGCACAGGTAGTAGCCGCGGTCGATGGTCACGGGTTGCGGCACGGCAATGGCAATGCGGCCTGCCGCCAGGTCTTTTTCCACCAGGCAGCGCTGAACGACCGCCACCCCCAGTCCGGCGATCACCGCCTGCACCAGCAGCGCCACGAGCTCGAAATCGGCCGCGGGTGTGAGGGGCGGGTGTGCGCAGCCCACCCCCTCAAACCAGCAGTCCCAGTTGTCCGGATAGTTGGTGTGGAACAGCAACGGGCGCGCCAGCAGGTCTTGCGCCGAGCGGATGGCGTGGGGGCCCTGCAGGTCGGCGGGCCGACAGATGGGCACGAGTTCGCGCCCCACCACATAGTCGGCCTTTATGTGCCGGGGCCATTCGCGCGTGCCCACGCGCAGCCAGGCATCGATCTCGGGCGCTTGCAGCGGATCGTCGCGCCGATAGGGCGCGAAGGACAGCGTCGTGTCCGGGTGCTGGGCGTGGAAATCCGGCAGGCGCGGAATCAGCCAGTGGCTGAACAGCGTGGGCGGGACCGACAGACGCAATGTGCGCTCGGTACGGCGCGTCTGCAGGGCCACGGTGGCCGCCTCGATTGCGGCGATGGCCGGGGCGATGGCGTCGAGGTAGGACTGGCCGGTGGCCGTGAGCACGCTGCGCCGCCCTTCGCGCACAAACAGCGCCAGTGCCAGATGCTCCTGCAGGCGTGCGATGGCGCGGCTGATGGCGCCCTGGGTCACATGCAATTCATCCGCCGCCTGCGAAAAGCTGCCCAACCGTGCCGCCGTGGCAAAGGCATGCAATTCGGACAGGGATGGAGAGCGGATGCGCATGGCGATAAATGGTGAGCATTGGTAATAGGTTGGTGCCGTATTGTCGCTTTTCCTTCCGTTGGCGATTGTCCAGAATGGGGGCTCAATTCATTACAAGGGAGAAAGCCATGATGTCTCGCCGTTGCCTCGCTGCTGCCCTGGCCGCCAGTGCCGCCACCCTGTGCGCGCCCGGCGTGCTGGCCCAGACCAGCGACTACCCCGCCCGCCCGATCAAGCTGATCGTGCCGTTTGCTGCCGGCGGTTCGACCGACATGGTGGCGCGCCTTTTGGCCGACAAGATGGGTGCCGTGCTGGGCAAGGCCGTGGTGGTGGACAACAAGGGGGGCGCCGGTGGGTCGCTGGGCGCTGACGCCATTGCCAAGGCTGCACCCGACGGCTACACCATCGGCATGGCCACGGTGAGCACGCACGGCTCCAACCCTGCCATCTACGCCAAGCTGCCCTACCATGCCGTGAAGGACTTTGCACCCATCACCAACGTGATGGCGGTGCCCAGCGTGTTCGTGGTGCACCCCAGCGTGCCGGCCAAGAGCATGAAGGAGTTCATTGCCTTGGCCAAGGCCAACCCCGGAAAATACAGCTTCGCCTCGCCTGGCAACGGCTCATTGGGCCACGCCAACATTGAAAACTTCATGGACCTGGCGGGCATCGAGCTGATGCATGTGCCCTACAAGGGTGCAGGCCAGGCCGTCAATGATGCGCTGGCCGGCGTGGTCAATGCCATGACCGATAACCTGCCCTCGACCCTGCCACATATCAAGGGCGACAAACTGCGCCCGCTGGCCGTGCTGGCGCTCAAGCGCAGCCCGGTGCTGCCCGATGTGCCAACCTATACGGAACTGGGTTTCCCTGAAATGGGGGACGGCGGCTGGTTCGGTCTGGTGGCGCCCGCGGGCACGCCCGCACCCATCATCAAAAAGCTCAACGAAGCCGCGCACAAGGCCATGAAAATGCCCGACTACGTGGAGAAGATGCATGGCATCTCGGGCGAGCCCATGGCCAACTCGCCCGAGCAGTTCGCCAAGCAGATCGATGCCGCCATTGCGCGCTATCAGCGCGTGGCCCGAAAAGCCAACATCCGCCTGGACTGATGCAGGTGCCCGACTTTTTGCAACCTCGGCCGAACACCCCGGTCGAGGTGCGCGCGCCCACTGCGCCGGCCCTGCCGCTGGTCTGTGACTCGCCGCACAGCGGCACCGCCTACCCGGCCGACTTTGGCCATGTGGTTCCCCTGACCTTGCTGCGCCGCGGGGAGGACACGCATGTCCACAGGCTGTGGCAGGAGGCGCCTGCATATGGCGCCACGCTGATCGCGGCGACCTTTCCGCGCACCTACATCGATCCCAACCGCAGCGAGGCCGACATCGATCCTGCCATGCTCGCGGGCGACTGGCCAGAGCCCTTGATGCCAGGCGAAAAAACACGCCAGGGTCTGGGGCTGGTGTGGGCACGCATCAGCAAGGACGGTGTGGCCACGCCGCTGTACGACCGTCGCCTGACCGTGGCCGAGGTACAGGGGCGCATCGCCAACTATTGGCGCCCTTATCACGCCGCGTTGCAGCAGGCCATCGACGCAAGCGTGCAGCGCTTTGGTGCCCTGTGGCATCTGAACCTGCACTCCATGCCCAGCGATGTGTACCGGCGCCTGGGTCGCACAGATGCACCGCCACTGGCCGACTTCGTGCTCGGCGACCGCGATGGCACGACCTGTGCCCCCGAGTTTCTTCACCTCATCGGCGACAGCCTGCGCAGCTTTGGCTACAGCGTGGCCATCAATGAGCCCTACAAGGGCGTGGAGCTGATTGGCCGCATCGGCCAGCCGCACCTGTGCCGGCACAGCCTGCAAATTGAAATTCGCCGCCCGATCTATATGGATGAAGACACGCGCGAACCGAACGCTGGTTTCGCGCCGCTGCGCGCCCATCTGGACCAGCTCATGGGCGTGGTGGCCACTTACGTGCGACAAGCCATGCCACGGCGCTAACCCTTGTCAGAAGAGCCGCAAGCGCTTTCTTGTCTGGCTTCTCTGCGGTGGATGGCTTGTGATCACTTCCCCCTGGGGCGCCAATGGCTATCAAAAAATAGCTTTTGCACCACCTTGGCGAAGGTTCCTGCCAGTTGCCAATGGGTGACTTACGCGGCTGGCGCGGTTGAAGGGGCGGAGTGGAAGACAAAGACTTCCTTGGCCACCGTGTATTTTTCAAGGCGCCCCGCATCGATCTGGATGCCGAGCCCGGGTGCCGTGGGCACGGTGAGCGTGCTGTCACTGTTGAGCATGAACGGTGACTCGACGATGTCTTCCTTGAAATACTTCGCAGAGGCGGAGATGTCGCCCGGCAGTGTGAAGCCGGGCAGCGAGGCCACCGCGACGTTGAGTGCGCGGCCGATACCTGTTTCAAACATGCCACCCATCCACACCGCCACGCCCTGCTGGCGGCACAGATCGTGAATCCGCAGGGATTCCCGCACCCCCCCGACCCGGCCCGGCTTGATGTTGATGACGCGGCAGGCGCCGATGGACAGCGCCTTGCGCGCGTCGTCCGCCGACAGAATGCTCTCGTCAAGGCACACGGGAGTTTGCATACGCTGCTGCAGTTGCACGTGGTCGATGATGTCCTCGTTGCCCAGGGGTTGCTCGATCAGCAGCAGACCGAACGCGTCCAGCTGGGCCAGATGATCGAGATGCTCCAGGGTGTAGGCGGCGTTGCCGTCCACTTGCAGTTGCAGGTCGGGAAAATGCTTACGGATCAGTGCGGTTTCCGCCAAGTCCTTGCCCGGCTTGATTTTCAGTTTGACACGCTGGTAGCCTTCGTGCAGGTAGCTTTCGACCGTGCGCAGCAGCGCATCCGGGGTGTCATGCACGCTGACGGACACGCCGGTTTCCACCCGCTCGCGCTTGCCACCCAGGCGCTGGCTTAGTGACTGGCCGCGGGATTGCGCGTCCAGGTCCCAGAACGCGCATTCCAGCCCGGCCTTGGCAATGCGGTGCCCGGCCACGGGCGACATGGCCTCCCACAGCGCCTGGGCATCCGCCAGCTCTTGCCCCAGTACCAGGGGAATCAGGTACTCGCGCAGCACCAGGGCGTTGATGGCCGTGCTTTCGTAGCAGTAGTCCGGGTAGGCCAGCGCAACACATTCCCCCCAGCCCGTGAGACCCGCGTCCGTGGTGGCCTCGATCACGATGGCGTCCTTGTGCGTGAGCGTCCAGCGCGAGGTGGAAAACGCTTGCCGGAAGGGCATGCGCACATGGCGGGCAACGATACGGGTGATTTTCATGCGCAGTGTGTCCTGTGGCCGGTCAGTCCAGCGAGGCGCCGGTGTGCTTGACCACGGCGGCCCACTTGTCGGTTTCGGACTGGATGAAGCGGGTGAAATCCTCGACCGATCCTTCGGGAATATTGTTGCCAATCTTGGTAAAAGCTTCGGTCATGGTCTTGCTCTTCATGGCGATGTTGATTTCCTTGTTCAGGCGCAGGACGATTTCCTTGGGCGTGCCCGCGGGGGCCACGATGCCGCCCCAGGCGCTCATCAGGAAGCCTTTCACCCCTGCCTCGCCCATGGTCGGCACATTGGGGAACAGGGCGGAGCGCTTCTCTCCGGTAAAGCCCAGGGCCCGCAGCGTGCCAGCCTGGACATGGCTCGATAGCGGGCCGATGTTGTCGAACATCAAGTCAATGCGGTTGCCAATCAGATCCTGGTAGGCAGCGGCAGACCCTTGGTAGGGAATGTGGTTGAGCTTGACGCCCGTCATCTGTTCGAACAGTGCCAGGCTCATGTGGCCGGTCGTGCCTACGCCCGGAGAGGCGCCGGTGACGGTGCCGGGTGGCTGCTGGCGGATATAGGCCAGCAATTCCTCGACGTTTCTGGCCGCCAGGGAGGGGCGAACCACCAGCAGGTTGTGGGTGTAAGAGAACTGTGCAATCGGGGCAATGTCGCGGTTTACGTCATAGGGCAGCTTTTTGAACAGGCTGCGGTTGATCGCCAGGGTGTTGACGTTGCCGTAGCCGATGGTGTAGCCATCGGGCGCGGATCGGGCAATGGCCGTCATGCCGATACCGCCACCGCCGCCCGCCCGGTTGTCCACGATGACGGGCTGCCCCAACTGCTTTTCCAACTCGCCGGCCAGAAGTCTGCTGATCATGTCCGGGCTACCGCCGGGCGGGGTGGGTACGATGAACTTGATGGGTTTGGTCGGCCAGGTCTGCGCATAGGCAGGCGCGACGGCGGTCAGCGCCAGGCCAAGGGAAAGGGCGGTCGCGCGCCAGAGGTTCTTCAGCATTCCAAACTCCTCATGTGAAAGTGCAATGTTCTTGTTGGGGCTGGGCGCGGAAAAGGGCGTCCAATCATTGCAGGATGTATCCGGTTGACAGGCGCTGATATTAGAGAGCCTGTGGATGCCCGACAATCAACATTTCAGTTCCGACTGATAACTTCATGTAATACCGCAACCGGCATGGCGTGAAGCGGTTGTCCCGCTCTTGCTGTGCCCCATTCATGCGTATCCAAAGCCCCTCCCTTGTTGAATTGCATGCCTTTCTGGCGGTGGCGCGCACCGGTAGTTTTCGCCGGGCTGCCCAGGAACTGTGTGTCACCCAGGCCGCCGTCAGCCGTGCGGTGATGCGGCTGGAGGCCGACATGGGGCAGGAAGTGTTCCTTCGTACGGGGGGCGGGGTGGTGTTGACGGCGCTGGGTGAGGATCTGCAACGCATGACCGCCCGGCATGTGCAGGCGCTCGAGGCGGCCGGCATGCACCTGCGCAGGCAACAGGAGCGCCTGCGTGTGCGGCTCGCTGTGATCACCAGCCTGGGCAACCTGTGGCTTATGCGCAGGCTGGAAAGCTTTCGGCAGCTGCACCCCGAGGTGGAAATCGAGTTTCGCCAATACAGGCACGATGAAGATTTCACGCGCGACGATGTGGACCTGTGGATCGATGTGAAGCGTGGCGCAAGCCAGCAGTGGCCGCGTCAGATTGCTGCGCGCTACCTGATCGGGCGGAACGTCCAGGTGGTCTGCGCCCCCCGACTCGCGCAGGACATCCGTTGTGCTGCAGATCTGCTGCGCTACCCCCTGCTCTACCACTCCTCTTTTCCGGAAAATTGGGATATCTGGGCCAAGCAGGCCCATCTGGATCTGGCGGGACGGCGCATGGGCAGCGGGTTCGATCTGGTCATCAACATGGTTGACGCTGCCAAGGCTGGTATGGGTGTCGCCATTGTTCAGGAATGCATGGTGCGCGAAGACCTGCGGACCGGCAGGCTGGTGTCGCCCATCGGCATTCGCGCATCCACCGGGCGGGGCTACTACCTATGCTGTCGGCGGGCCCAGGTTGCGCACCCTGCGAGCGACCTGTTCAGCCACTGGTTGCTGCAGGAGGCGCGCCGCGATGAATCGGGTGGAGCCGGGGGCCAGGGCGTCTGTGACGATTGATCTCAGAGAGTCGCAGCGCTGAACAGATCGACCCGGTCGGTGATGATGCCGTCGGTGCCCAGATCGATCAGGCGTTGCGCAGCCCATTCGTCGTTCACGGTGTAGCTCAGGGCACGCAGTCCCAATGCATGGACCTGCTGCACCAGAGTGGCATCCCACAGCGCGTGGTTGCACACCAGCGCCTGGCAGCCCAGTGCCTGCGCCTGGTCGAGGCAACCTGGCTGCAGGGTGTCGAGCAGCAGGCCGCGCGGCAAATGCGGCGCGGCATCTCGGGCGGCCGCCAGTGACTGCGGCTTGAACGAGGTCAGCAAGGGCGGTACGGCTGCGGTGGGCCAGATGCGTGCCAGCAGTTCGCCCACGGCGCGTCCGGTAGCGGCTTCGGTGCCCGGCGTGGGCTTGATTTCCACATTCAGGCAGAAATGGTTGGCCAGGCACCAGCGCGCCAGCGCCTGCAGCGTGGGCAGGCTCTCGCCCGCAAAGGCGCGCGAATGCCAGCTACCGGCGTCGAGCTGCGACAGGGCGGACCAAGGCAGGTCGCCGCCCGTGCCTTGCCCGTTGGTGGTGCGCTGCAGCGTGGCATCGTGCAGCAGAAACAGCACGCCGTCGCTGCTCAGCTTGGCGTCGCATTCGAACATGCGGTAGCCGTATTGCGCACCCAGCCGGAAGGCCGACATCGTGTTCTCGGGCGCCAGCTTGCCGGCGCCGCGGTGGGCGATCCAGCGGGGATAGGGCCAGGGGGTGTTCATGAGGGACATGGGTAGGGGCCGTTCAGAGGCGTTTGCCGGTCTGGGTATCAAACCAGTGCAGGCGGTCTTCGCGCGGCGTGACGTGGATGGTGTCGCCCACTTTGGGAGAGGCGCTGCCCTCATCGATGCGCACGATCAGGCTGTCGCCGCCCATGGTGGCGTAGACCAGGCGTTCGGCGCCCAGCAATTCGACCGTGTCCACGCGCACTTCCCAGCCCGAGGCGGTGATGTCCAGGTGCTCGGGGCGGATGCCCAGGATGGTGCCTGGCCTGCTGTTGGGCGCATGGTGCAACAGGTTCATGGGCGGCGAGCCGATGAAGCTGGCCACAAAAATCGATGCCGGCGTGTGGTAGACCTCTTCGGGTGTGCCGAACTGTTCCATGTTGCCGGCGTTCATGACGATCATGCGCTGCGCCAGCGTCATGGCCTCGACCTGGTCGTGTGTGACGAACAGGCTGGTGATGCCCAGCTCGCGGTGCAGCTTCTGGATTTCGATGCGTGTCTGCGCGCGCAGCTTGGCGTCGAGGTTGGACAGCGGCTCGTCAAACAGAAACACCTGCGGCTG
>DAOPUP010000094.1:0-8089 GCA_035350655.1 Acidovorax sp.
GGGCGGGGCTGATCAAGAAGCTGGGCGCTGGCATCTACAGCTACATGCCCATGGGTTTGCGGGTCATTCGCAAGGTGGAAGCGATTGTGCGCGAGGAAATGAACCGTGCCGGCGCGGTGGAACTGACCATGCCCGTGGTGCAGCCCGCCGAGTTGTGGCAGGAAACGGGCCGGTTTGACAAGATGGGCCCCGAGCTGCTGCGTATCCAGGACCGCCATGGCCGCGACTTTGTGGTGCAGCCCACCAGCGAAGAAGTGATCACTGACATCGCGCGCCAGGAGCTGCGCAGCTACAAGCAGCTGCCCAAGAATTTCTACCAGATCCAGACCAAGTTCCGCGACGAGCGTCGCCCACGCTTTGGACTCATGCGCGGCCGCGAATTCATCATGAAGGATGCCTACAGTTTTGACCGTGACCAGACGGCTGCCAAGGCCAGCTACCAGGTCATGGCCCAGGCGTACCGGCGCATCTTCGACCGTTTCGGCCTCACCTACCGCGCTGTCGCCGCAGACAGTGGCGCCATTGGCGGAGACCTGAGCGAGGAGTTCCAGGTGATTGCCGCCACGGGTGAAGACGCCATCGTCTACTGCCCCCAGAGTGACTACGCCGCCAACATGGAAAAGGCGGAGGCGCTGGCACCGTCGGGCCTGCGCGCCGGCGCGACGCAAGCCTTTGCCAAGACCGCCACCCCGGGCAAGAGCACCTGCGCCGACGTGGCCGAACTGCTGGGCGTGCCGCTCGCCACCACCGTGAAGTCCCTGGTGCTGGCTACCGACGAAACCAACGAGGCCGGTGAGATCGTCAAGACCCAGGTCTGGCTGCTGCTGCTGCGCGGCGACCATGAAATGAACGAGATCAAGGTGGCCAAGGTGCCGGGGCTCGAAGGCTTCCGTTTCGCCACGGTGGGCGAGATCGACGAGCACTTTGGCTGCAAGCCCGGTTACCTGGGGCCGATCGGTTTGAAGAAGCCGCTCAAGATCGTCGCCGACCGTGAAGTGGCCCTGATGGCCGACTGGATCTGCGGCGCCAACGAGCCCGACTTCCACACCACCGGCGTGAACTGGGGCCGCGACCTGCCCGAGCCCAATGCTGTGGCCGACCTGCGCAACGTGGTGGCAGGGGACCGCTCACCCGATGGCAAAGGCGAACTTGCCATCGAGCGCGGCATTGAAGTGGGCCATGTCTTTTATCTCGGCACCAAGTACAGCCGCACGATGAACGCCACCTTCCTGGACGAAAACGGCAAGCCTCAGCCGCTGGAGATGGGCTGCTACGGCATCGGCATCACCCGACTGCCCGCGGCCGCGATCGAGCAAAACCATGACGAGCGCGGCATCATCTGGCCCGATGCGATTGCTCCGTTCACCGTGGTCGTCTGCCCCGTGGGCATGGACCGCAGCGAAGCCGTCAAGGCCACGGCCGAGTCGCTCTATGCCGACCTGCTGGCCGCCGGTGTGGATGTGATTCTGGACGACCGGGGCGAGCGCCCCGGCGCCATGTTCGCCGACTGGGAATTGATCGGCGTGCCGCACCGTGTGACCATTGGCGACAAGAGCCTTAAGGACGGCGTGGTCGAGTACCAGCACCGCCGCGATGCGGCTGCGACCAAGGTGGCGGTCGCTGACATTCTGGCCCATGTGAAGGGCCACATGGCCGTATGACGAGCGTGCGCGATCTGCCTGCAATGGGCTCGGCTCTGACCGGGGTATCGCGGCGTGGGTGCCTGGTGTCGCTGGTTGCGCCGGCCGCATGGCTGGTGGCGCCTGCACAGGCCCGGGCGGGCGGGCAGCTGGAAGAGCCGTTGATGGATTCGGTGCGCACGGCGCTGACTTCGGCTGTGGGCAATTTCGCGCCGCCTGAGCCGGAATTCTCCAGCACCGAGTCGCGCCTGCATTACTTGCGCTGGCTGGGCAGCATGAGTGACCGCCTGCGCCGGCGCAAGCCCGAGTGGGAGGTGCGCCGCGACTTTCTGCAGACCGTGTGGTACGAGTCCAAACGCGCGGGGCTCGATGTATCGCTGGTCATGGGGCTCATCCAGGTGGAGAGTGCCTTTCGCAAGTTCGCCGTGTCCAGCGTGGGTGCGCGCGGCTACATGCAGGTCATGCCGTTCTGGACGCGCGTGATTGGCGACGGCGACCCGGGCAAGCTGTTTCACATGCAGACCAACCTGCGCTTTGGCTGCGTGATCCTGCGCCACTACATCGACCGCGAACGCGGCGACCTGTTCATGGCGCTGGGCCGCTACAACGGCAGCCGGGGGCGCTCGCCTTATCCCGACGCCGTGTTTGGCGCCCAGCGCAACTGGCATTTCAACGAAAACCCTGCGGTAGGCTGATTCACCGGGGGCGCGGCCAGCGCAGAGTTCAGCAGCGCTAGTGCGCAGCCGGAGCCGAAGGGCCTGCCGCGCTGCCGCCATCCACCGGCGCTGGCTTGATGCGCGACACCATCACCTGATCGATGCGGAAGCTGTCCACATCGAGCACCTCGAACTTGTAGCCGCCCCAGCTCACGCTGTCAGTGCGCCGGGGCACGCGGCGCAGCATCACCATCAGGAAGCCGGCCAGGGTTTCGTATTCGTCGATGTGCGGCAGTTCGTCGAGATTCAGCGCATGCAGCACATCCTCCACCGGGGTGACGCCGTCGATGAGCCACGAGTTTTCGTCGCGCCGCACGATCTGCTCTTCATCGGCCGGCCCCACCACCAGATCGCCCATCACGGTGCTCATCACATCATTGAGCGTGACCACGCCCACCACCAGGCTGTATTCGTTCACGATGACGGCAAAGTCCTCGTGCACCTGGCGGAACTGTTCCAGCACCTCGGACAAGGTGAGGCGGTCGGGCACGATCAGCACCTTGCGCACCAGGCTGTCGTCGGCCAGCGAAATGGGCTGGTTGTTGAGCACGCGCTGGAACAGGTCCTTGGCGTCCACGTAGCCCACCACATGGTCGATGTCGCCCTCGCACACGGGATAGGTCGAAAAGGGTTCGGCCGCGATGCGCAGGCGGATCACGGCGTCGGGTTCGTCACGCAAGAAGAAGGCAATGCGGTCGCGCGGCGACATGGCGCTCGACACCATGCGGGTGTCGAGCTCGAACACATTGGTGATGACCTGCTGCTCGCGCGCGGCCAGCACGCCCGCACGGGCCCCGGCTTCCATCATGGCCAGGATGTCGTCGGAGGTGATGCGGTCGTCCCGCAGGGACGACATGCCCAGCAGGCGGAACAAGGCGTCTGCCCCCTTGCTATAGAACCACACGAGCGGGCGCAGCACGGTCATCAAAAACACCATGGGCCGCGCCAGCCGCACCACCAGGTTTTCGGGCTCGGCCATGCCCAGGCGCTTGGGGAAGAGGTCGGAAAACAGGATGAACAGCGAGGTGATGACCACAAACGACGCCAGAAAGCCGGTGTTCTGGGCGCTGCCATCCGCCAGCCACAGGCCGAACAAGGCCGTGAAATGCGGGCTCAGCGCACCTTCGCCGACGATGCCCCCCAGGATGGCCACCGCGTTCTGGCCGACCTGCACCACGGTGAAATAGTCCCCCGGCTGTTCTTGCAGGCGCAGCACACGTTCGGCGCGGGCGTCGCCCTCGTCGGCCATCTGGCGCAGGCGCAGGCGGCGCGCAGCAGCCAGCGAGATCTCTGCCATTGAAAAGAAGGCACTGGCTGCAATGAGCAGTCCAATCACAAGCAGGCTTTGGGTCAGGGTCATGGTGTGGACAACCGGGCAGGCCCGGGCGGTGCAACCGGTGGGCCCGCTGAGTGTAGCGGTGCCCTTGTGTGGCCCCGCATGCAAAAAGCCGCCCAAAGGCGGCCTGGCAGCGGGGAATGCAGCAGCGCGTGGCTTGCTGGGGGGCTATCAGCCCCGGTTGTCCAGCACCTGCTTGAGTTCGCCCGACTCGTACATCTCCATCATGATGTCCGAGCCGCCGATGAACTCGCCGTTCACATACAGCTGGGGAATGGTGGGCCAGTTGCTGTATTCCTTGATGCCTTGGCGGATTTCCTCGTCTTCCAGCACGTTGACGGTGGTCAGGGCCTTGGTGTCCACGCCGCAGGCCTTGAGGATCTGGATGGCACGGCCCGAGAAGCCGCACATGGGAAAGCTGGCATTGCCTTTCATGAACAGCAGGATGTCGTTGGATTTCACGAGGGCGTCGATGCGTTGTTGGGTGTCGCTCATGGGGTTCTCCTTGAAGGGGCTGGCGGGCACAGGCCCGCAATGAGGGGATTATTTCACTGTCGGCCACTGCCCGCCGGTGCAACGCGCGATGCCGGCGAGGTCATTGCGGCTTTGCACCTGCGCAAAGCCCTGCGCCCACAGCAGCGCGCTCACGGTTTCGGCCTGGTCGTGGCCGTGCTCCAGCAGCAACCAGCCGCCGGGTGTGAGGTGCGCGGGGGCCTGGGCCACGATGGTGCGGATGTCGTCGAGTCCGTCGGCACCGCTGGCCAGGGCCTGCAGGGGTTCGTGGGTCAGCGCGGCCAGGTGCGGGTCGGCGGCGGCAATGTAGGGCGGGTTGGAGACGATGGCGTCAAACCGGCCTTCGACACCGACCAGCCAGTGGCCCTGCGCGAAGCGCACGGGCAGACCCAGGCGCTGCGCGTTGGCCTGCGCCACGGCCAGGGCATCGGTGCTGGCGTCCACGGCCAGCACCTGGGCCGTGGGGCGCTGGTGCTGCAGGGCCAGCGCAATGGCGCCGCTGCCGGTGCCCAGGTCCACCACGCTCGGCGCGGGCAGGGGCGCCATTACTTCCAGGGCCCAGTCCACCAGCGTCTCGGTGTCGGGGCGCGGGTCGAGCACGCGGGCATCGATGGCCAGTTGCAGGCCATAAAACTCCTTGCACCCCGTGAGGTAGGCCACGGGCTCGCCGGCTGCGCGGCGCTGGCACAGGGCCCTGAACGCTTCATGCACCGCGGGTTCCAGTGCATCGGTGTCATGCGCCAGCAGCCAGGCGCGGCCGGCGTCGGGGCGGGCGAGGGCGTGCAGCAGCAGCATCTGGGTGTCGATGCGCTCCAGGCCCAGGGTGCGGGCCTGGGCCAGCGCCTGGGCCAGGGTGGGGGGGGTGATGTTTACTATCAATTAAATAGCTGCAAGTGCTTTTAAATCAATGTCTAGCGGCCAATTTCACTCAAAATTCTGAGGGGCTCAGACGGTGGCGCCCATCTCCAGCTCTTCGAGCTGCTCGGCTTCGCGCGCGTGGGCCAGGGCCTGCAGCACTTCGGCCAGGTCGCCGTCCATCACGTATTGCAGCTTGTAGAGCGTGAGGTTGATGCGGTGGTCGGTCAGCCGCCCCTGCGGGAAGTTGTAGGTGCGGATGCGGTCGCTGCGGTCGCCGCTGCCGATCAGGCCCTTGCGCAGCGCGGCCTCTTTGGCGGCGCGTTCGCTGCGCTCTTTCTCTTGAATGCGCGCCTGCAGCACCTGCAGGGCCTTGGCCTTGTTGCTGTGCTGGCTGCGGCCGTCCTGGCATTCGGCCACGATGCCGGTGGGCAAGTGCACCACCCGCACGGCCGAGTCGGTCTTGTTGATGTGCTGGCCGCCGGCGCCGCTGGCACGGAAGGTGTCGATGCGTAGATCGGCCGGGTTGAGCTTGATGGCCTCGGTCTCGTCGGGCTCGGGCATCACGGCCACGGTGCAGGCGCTGGTGTGGATGCGGCCCTGGGTTTCGGTGGCGGGCACGCGCTGCACGCGGTGGCCGCCCGATTCGAATTTCAGGGCGCCGTAGACACCGCTACCGGAGGGGCCGGTTCCAGGCTGGCCCTCGATGCGCAGCACGATTTCCTTGTAGCCA
Source organism: Acidovorax sp. (assembly GCA_035350655.1). Taxonomy (GTDB): domain Bacteria; phylum Pseudomonadota; class Gammaproteobacteria; order Burkholderiales; family Burkholderiaceae_C; genus Acidovorax. The sequence continues at coordinate 5,794 of DAOPUP010000094.1, forward strand.
CCCAGCTCGGCCGCGTTCTCGCTGACCACTTCCACCTTCCAGCCCACGCGGTCGGCGTAGCGCATGTACATGCGTGTGAGGTCGCCCGCGAACAGCGCCGACTCGTCGCCACCCGTACCCGCGCGGATTTCCACAAAGGCGTTGCGTGCGTCGTCGGGGTCTTTGGGCAGCAGCAGGCGCTGCAACTCGTCTTCGAGCTGCAGCAGTTCGGCCTCGGCCGAGGTGATTTCTTCCTGCGCCATTTCGGCCATATCCGGGTCGACAAGCATCTCGCGCGCGCCGGCCAGGTCGGCCTCGCGCTGCGCAAAGCGCGCATAGCGGCCGGCCACCTGGGTGACCTCGGCATGTTCGCGCGACAGCAAGCGGTACTGCGCCATGTCGGCCATGATGTCTTCGCGCGAGAGCAGGAAGTCCAGTTCGCCCAGACGCTGCGCGTAGCGTTCCAGCTGGCTTCGGAGAAAAGGTTTCATTCGGAATCGTGGTTCTGCTACTGAAAATGTAGCTTCATGCGCTTGTATTACAAGCGCTACATGCCGATTTGGCTTGGTATATGGGGCGAAACGCTCAGCGGGCGCCGTCCAGAATCCAGCGGGCCAGGGTCCGGGCGCTTTCTTCGCTCAGCTGCTCATGGGCGCCGATGCGGCCCAGGGGTCGGGGTTTGCGCAGCTCGTTCATCAGGTGGTCTTCGGCACCGGCTTCGGTGCGGTGCTTGGCCGAGTGGTTCGCCAGCTGCTGGATGCTGGGAGCGTTGGGGTGAAATGCGTTGCTGTGGCAGTTGTAGCAACCTTTTTCCACGGCCAGCGAGGAGCTGGCCTGCGCCAGCGGACTGGCCGCCAGGGCCAGGAGCGCAAGGATCTGAAGGGGGCGGTGTGCGAAGGCCATGGGCGGTGCTTTCATGCAAAGGGGACAAGGGGCGGCAGAGGCTGCCGTGCGGTTTTGCCCCGAACCCCTCCCTGCAGGGGGAGCCAAGGCGGCAGGCCGGCGCTACAGGCCAGTCTTGCTTTGCGAACGCAGGAACAGGCGCGACACGGTCTGCGCCGTCTGGGCGCGCATCTCGGCATCACCCGCGCGCAGTTCGGCCATGGTGCCGTGCAGCATCTTTTGCGTGAGGCCGCGCGAGAGGGCTTCCAGCACGGCATCCACATTTTCGCCCTTGGCCAGCAGCTTTTTGGCGCGCGCGATCTCGGCCGCACGCCATTCGTCGGTCTGGGCGTTGATCTGCTGGATCAGCGGCACCACGCCGCCGGCACTGCCCATCGGGCTGCGCAGCTCCATCCAGTGCATGAAGCTCTGCACACCGGCGTCGATGATGGCTTCGGCCTGCGCCACGGCGGCCTGGCGGTTGGCCTGGGCGGTCTGCACCACGCTGGCCAGGTCGTCCACGGTGTACAGGTACACATCGCCCAGGGCCTTGACCTCGGGCTCGATGTCGCGCGGCACGGCCAGGTCCACCATGAAGAGCGGGCGGTGGCGGCGCTTCTTGAGGGCGCGCTCCACCGCGCCCAGGCCGATGATGGGCAGGGTGCTGGCGGTGCAGCTGATGATGGCGTCGAACTCGTGCAGGCGTTCGGGCAGGTCGGACAGGCGCATCACCTCGCCGCCAAAACGCGTGGCCAGCTTCTCGCCGCGCTCCAGCGTGCGGTTGGCAATGGCAATGGACTCGGGGTTCTTGGCGGCGAAATGCGTGGCCGCCAGCTCGATCATTTCACCTGCGCCGACAAACAGCACGCGGATCTTGGAGAGGTCTTCAAACAGCTGGCCTGCCAGGCGCACGGCGGCGGCGGCCATGCTGATGCTGTGTGCGCCGATCTCGGTGCTGGTGCGCACTTCTTTGGCCACGGCAAAGCTGCGCTGGAACAACTGGTTGAGCGTGGTGCCCAGAGCGCCGGCGGTTTCGGCAGCGCGCACGGCATTTTTCATCTGGCCTAGGATCTGGGCCTCGCCCAGCACCATCGAGTCCAGTCCGCTGGCCACGCGGAACGCGTGGCGCGCCACCAAGCTGTCTTCGAGGGTGTAGGAGTGCGAGCGCAGCAGCGCGGGGCTCACGCCGCCGCTTTGCGCCAGCCAGCCCAGCGTGTGGTCCATGGCGGCCTGTTCGCCCGCGCAATAGATTTCGGTGCGGTTGCAGGTGGAAATGAGGGCGGTTTCGACGCCCAGCTGGCTGCTGGTTTGCCCCAGTGACTGGCGCAGGCCCTGCAGCGTGGGCGTGATCTGGTCGAGCGCAAACGCAAACCGGCCACGCAGATCGAGCGGCGCGGTGGTGTGGTTGATGCCGAGGGCCCAGACTGCCATAGAC
>DAOPUP010000095.1:0-8041 GCA_035350655.1 Acidovorax sp.
AGGGTCGCGAGTTCGAATCCCGCCGCTCCGACCATTGTTCAAAGGACTTGCAGCATGTGCTGCAAGTCCTTTTTTGTTGTCCGTCAGAGTTTCATGCCGGCAGACTGGATGCGATGGTGCGGCAGTACGCACTGTGCTGGCATGTGCATTGCGAGCGAATCCCATGACCGTCCATCCGCCACTTTCCGCGGCCCTCAGGCCCCCCGGTCGCTATGACAGCGTGGATGCCCTGCGGGGCTTTGCCATGCTGTGGATGACGGCCTTTCACTTGTGCTTCGATCTCAGCCATTTCGGCTACTGGCCGCAGAATTTTCGCGCGGATCCTTTCTGGACCTTGCAGCGCACCGCCATCGTGAGCCTTTTCCTTTTCTGCGCAGGCCTGGGGCAGGCCATCGCCTTGCGGCAGGGGCAGGGCTGGAACCGGTTTGGCCGGCGCTGGCTGCAGATCGCCGCTTGCGCGCTGCTCGTGACGGCCAGCTCGTTCGTGATGTTCCCGCAGAGCTTTATCTATTTCGGCGTGCTGCATGGCATGGCCGTGATGCTGCTGGTGGCGCGCTGCACGGCGGGCTGGGGGCGCTGGCTGTGGCTGGCGGGGCTGGTTGCGCTGGCGCTGCCTTGGTGCGCGCAATTCTTGCTAGCAGGTGTGTTTGCGCAATGGGCGCCGGCCATGAATGCACGCACATTGAACTGGCTCGGTCTGGTATCTCGCAAGCCGTTCACCGAAGATTACGTTCCTGTGCTGCCTTGGCTGGGGGTGCTTTGGTGGGGCCTGGCTGCGGGGCAGTGGATGCTGGCCCGACCGGCGGCATGGGTGCCACGGGGCGTGCCGCAGTTCTTGCGGTCACTGGCAGCGCTGGGGCGCTGGAGCCTGAGTTACTACATGGCGCACCAGCCGGTCATGATCGGCGGCCTGATGGCGTTGGGCTGGGTGCTGGGCAGGTAGCCCGTACCGGGTCGCAACCGTCGGTGCCTTCCCGACAGCTGCAAGCAAGAAAGAGGCAGTCACCATGAAAAAACGCGGCCTGGGCCGCGTTTTTTCTGGGCAAGCCTGCATTCCATGCGGATGCAGTCACCCGCTCTTTATTCCACCTTGGCTTTGGCGCGCAGGTCTTCCTGGAACTTTGCCAGCTTCTGCTGCTGCAGTTGCTGCGCGACCTGGGGCTTGACCTCTTCCAGCTTGGGCAGCTGGGCTTGGCGCACATCGTCCAGGCGGATCACATGCCAGCCAAACTGGCTCTTCACGGGGCTGTCGGTCATCTGGCCCTTGTTCAGCTTGATCAGGGCTTCCGTGAATTCGCTCACATAGCTGGCGGGGTTGGCCCAGTCCAGATCGCCGCCCTTGGCGCCAGAGCCTGGGTCCTTGGATTGCTTTTTGGCGATGTCTTCAAACTTGCCACCTTTTTTGATGGACGCAATGATGGCCTTGGCATCGGCTTCCTTTTCCACCAGGATGTGGCGGGCCTTGTATTCCTTGCCGCTGTTGGCTGCCGCGAACTTGTCGTATTCGGCCTGGATTTCGGCGTCGGTGACGGGGTTGGCTTTCTGGAAGTCTGCGAACAGTTCGTTGCTCAGGATTTGCTGTCGGGCCAGTTCCATTTGCGCCTTGTAGTTGGCAGAGGCATCCAGGCCCCGCTTCTGCGCTTCCTGCACGAAGATTTCGCTTGTGATCAGCAGGTCCTTGATCTGGCTTTCCACTTCAGGGGTCACGGGGCGACCGGACCGTTCCACCTGCTGGCGCAGGACTTCGGCACGTTCTTTGGGCACGGCCTTGCCGTTCACGATGGCAAGGTTCTGGGCGGACACAGGCAGGGCCATCGTGCCCAGCACGGCAGCGGCCACAAGGCCGGACAGGAGCTGTTTCTTCATGCGGAATCCAAAAAATGTGAGGGTGATTGCAGGCTGAAGGCCGGCAATTGCAAACATGGGGGCCGGCTCAGAGAACTTCAATGGCGATGGCGTGAACGCCCTGGTCAATAAATTCTTGCAGCGCATCATACACAAGGCGATGCTGAGCCACGCGGCTGCATCCTGTGAACAAAGGGGATGCAATGCGCACCCGGAAATGGGTACCGAAACCCGTGCCATTGGCGCCCGCATGGCCCGCATGGGCGGCACTTTCATCGAGCACCTGCACCTGCGTGGGGGTGAGCCGCTCGGACAGGCGCTGCTGCATGGCCTGCGCCGGGGTGGGGGGGGGGTGAGCGCTCATGCCTGGGGCCCCTTGGTGTCATCGGAGTCCTTGATGTAGCGGCTCAGGTAGAGCGCTTGCGCCAGCACAAACACCAGCATCAGGCCCATGCCGCCAAACAGCTTGAAGGTAACCCAGGTGTCGGTATCAAAGTGGTAGGCCACCCAGAGGTTGAGCAGGCCCATGACGGCAAAAAAGCCCATCCAGCTCCAGTTCATCGTGCGCCAGGCGGACTCCGGCAGCTCCATCTGGGCGCCCATCACGGACTTGAGCAGGTTCTTGCGAAAGAACAGTTGACCGCCCAGCAGGGCGCCAGCCATCAGCCAGTACAGCACCGTGGGTTTCCATTTGATGAAGGTGTCGCTGTGCGACAGCAGGGTGGCTCCGCCGAACAGAACGATTACCCCCAGGCTGAGCCACTGCATGGGCTCGACCTTGCCGTGCTTGTAATGCAGGTAGCCGATCTGCGCCACCGTGGCGGCAATGGCCACCGCGGTGGCGATGTAGATGCCCCAGATCTTGAATGCTGCAAAGAACAGGATGATGGGGAAGAAATCGATCAGTAGTTTCATGTCGTCAAAACTGGGAGAAGAGGGGCCGGACGCCGGTTCACGGGGATTCTGGCTCGAAATCGAGCGAGGCCGAATTCATGCAGTAACGCAGGCCGGTCGGGGCCGGGCCATCTTCGAACACATGGCCCAGATGCGCCCCGCATTGTGCACACACGGTTTCGGTGCGCACCATGCCATGGCTGCGGTCCACGATGTCGGTGATGGCGCCCGGCACTGCCTGCGAGAAGCTCGGCCAGCCGCAGCCCGCATCGAACTTGGTGACCGCATCAAACAACTTGCCACCGCAGCAGATGCAGTGGTAACTGCCGTCGGCCCAGTGGGCTTCGTATTTGCCGGTGAAGGGGCGCTCGGTCGCGGCATGGCGCGTGACTTGCAGGGCACCGGGTTCGGCCCCTTTGGCCTGGAGCAGTGCTTGCCATTCGGCGTCGGTTTTCTGGATGGGATAGCTCATGATGAACAGCTGATTGCGATGGAAGAAGCCCAGTCGGGCGGGAAGTCGGCCCAGGCGTCGTGGCCGGGATGTTCGTCAAACGGACGCTCCAGCAGGCGCTGCAAGGTGTGGATCTCGGAAAAATCGCCCAGTTTCGCAGCGCGTATGGCTTGTTCGCCCAGGTGGTTGCGCAGCACGAATTTGGGATTGCTTTTGAGCATCAAATCGGCCATAAGCCCTTTATTATCATTCGCTGTATGCTCTGAATATGAGAGCATCCACCGGTCCCAGCCCGCACGGTCGGCGAACAGGTCGCGCACGGGGTCAAAGTGGTTTTGTGCCACCGCGTGCGACAGGCGCCGCCAGAAGATGGCGTAGTCCACTCCATTGCGTGTCAACAGCAGCAAGAGGGCGTCGATCAACTCGGCATCGCTGGCACGTTCGCTGGCCAACCCCAGCTTGGCGCGCATGCGGGCCAGGAAGCTGGTAGAAAAAATGCGCTGGTACGACGCCAGCGCCGCCTGGGCCACTTCTGCGTCGCCCATCAGCGGCAACAGTGCCTGGGCCAGGCAAAACAGGTTCCAGTAAGCCACATTGGGCTGGCGGTTGTAGGCGTAGCGGCCCTGGGTGTCGCTGTGGTTGCAGACATGGCCGGGCACAAACGCATCCAGAAACTGGAAGGGGCCGTAGTCGATCGTCAGGCCCAGGATGCTCATGTTGTCGGTGTTCATCACCCCATGGCAAAAGCCCACGGCCTGCCATTGCGCCATCAGTGTGGCCGTGCGTTCGCTCACGGCCTGCAGCAAGGCTGCATAGGCGTTGCCGCCCGGCTGCGGGGTGCTGCGGCAGGCCGGGTAGTAGCGGTCGATCACATAGTCGGCCAGGGTGCGCAATTCTTGGGCCATGCCGCGGGCGGCGAAATGCTCGAAATGGCCGAAGCGCACAAAGCTTGGCGCCACCCGTGAAACCACGGCAGCGGTCTCCACGGTTTCGCGCCGCACCGGGGCCGGCGAACCTGTCACCGACAGCGCGCGGGTCGTGGGAATGCCCAAGCCGTGCATGGCCTCGCTGCACAAGAATTCGCGGATGCTGGAGCGCAACACGGCACGGCCATCGCCACCGCGCGAATAAGGGGTGCGGCCCGCGCCCTTGAGCTGGATTTCATGGCCGGTGTCCAGTTCACCCAGCAAGATCGCTCGCCCATCTCCCAATTGACCGGCCCAGTGGCCAAACTGGTGTCCGCTGTAGACGGTGGCCAGTGGCTGGGTGCCCGGCAGCACCTGGTTGCCGGTCAGCGCCTGCAGGGCGCCTTCGCTGTGGAACCATTCCAGGTCCAGCCCCAGGGATTCGGCCAGCGCCTCATTGCGGCCCACCCAATGGGGCTGGGGCAGGGGGGTGGGGGGCAGGTGCGTGTGGAAGGCAGGCCCCAAGGCAGCGAAGCGGTGGGTCCATCGCCCGGTCTGAGGTGGGCATGCCTTGCCCGGGACGGTCGCGTCAGCAGCAAATTTCATCGCCAAATTGTCCAGCAACTGCCGTTGTATGGCTGTGCGGGGCCGGATTCCCGCTAGCTATCTGTGGACAAGACCGTTGTGCATATGGCCGCCCCCTGGCACGTTGACAGCCCGCGCAATGGGGTTGAGTCACGAGCTTGTCACTGCCAGGCGTAACTATCTAGGGTTTCCACCTAAGGAGAGCTCCCTTGAAAGTTCAGTTCACTCCCGCAGCGCTTGCCATTGCACTCGCGTTTTCGACCATCAGCGCCTTTGCCCAGGCGGACAACCGTCCCGTATTGCGTGTTGCCGTGCAGCAGATCGCCACCACGGGCACGTTGAGCACGCTGCGCGAACAGAGCAACGTGGGATCCCGCAGTTTTCCGATGATCTACGCGGGGTTGATCGAACTGGAGCGCCAGGGGGATCTGTCCCTGAAGCCGGCCCTGGCCGCTTCGTGGAAGCGGATCGATGACCGCACCGTTGAAATCAAGCTGCGCAAGGGCGCGAAGTTCCACAACGGCGATGAGGTCACGGCCGACGACGTGGCCTTCACTTTCAGTGCCGATTACATGTTCGGCAACACCAAGCCGATGCTTGCGGGCAAGGTGGCCAACACAATCCGTACCGATGCCAATGCCCAGGGCGGGCAGGTTGCCACGGCCAAGGAAAATCCGCTGGCGCTGCCGCCCGAGGTTCCTGCGATTGCACGCCGCCTCTGGCCTTCGCTGGAGCAGGTGAAAGTGGTTGACCGCTACACGGTGCGCTTCATCAATGCCGTGCCCGACGTGACCATGGAGGGGCGCATCGCCCGTTCCGGCTCCGAAATCATCTCCAAGAAAGCCTTCCTGGCCGCCAAGGACTGGATGTCCTGGGCGCGCAGTCCCGTGGCTGCCGGCCCGTTCAAGGTCAAAGAGCTGCGTCCGGACAATCTGCTGGTGCTGCAGGCCCATGACGGTTATTACGGCGGCAAACCGCCGGTGCGCGAGGTGCGCTATCAGGTGGTGCCCGAGGTCTCGGGCCGGGTCAATGGCCTGCTGAGCGGCGAGTACGACTTCGTCACCGACGTTCCGCCCGATCAGATCAAGACCGTGGAGGCCAACCCCAAGTTCGAGGTGGTGGGCGGCCCGGTGCTGAACCACCGCATCGTGGTGTTCGACAAGAACCATCCCCAGCTGGCCAACCCCAAGATCCGCCTGGCGATGGCCCATGCCATCGACCGCGATGCCATCGTCAAGTCCTTGTGGGCCGGCCGCACCAGCGTGCCAGCCGGGCTGCAGTGGGAGTACTACGGTCCCATGTTCCAAAAGGACTGGACCGTGCCCAAGTACGACCCCAAGCTGGCCGCGCAGCTGGTCAAGGACGCCGGCTACAAGGGGGAGCCGATTCCCTTCCGCGTACTCAACAATTACTACACCAACCAGGTGCAGACCTCGCAGATCCTCGTTGAGATGTGGCGCGCCGTGGGCCTGAACGTGCAGCTGCAGATGAAGGAGAACTGGCAGCAGATCTTCGACAAGAGCAGCGCCGCGCGTGGCGTGCGTGACTGGTCGAACTCGGCTCCGTTCAACGACCCCGTCAGTTCCATCGTGAACCAGCATGGCCCCAACGGCCAGCAGCAGCAGATGGGCGAGTGGAGCAACAACGAGTTCAACACTTTGTCCAATCTGCTGGAGACCTCCACCGACATGGGCAACCGCAGCCGTGCTTTCCTGCGCATGCTGACCATCGCCGAGCGCGAAGATCCCGCCTACACGGTGCTGCACCGGAATGTCGTGTTCTACGGCAAGCGCAAGGACATCGGCTGGAAATGGTCGCCCACGTTCACGATGGATTTCACCGCCGCCAATCTGCGCATGCCGGTCGAAAAATGAACGCAGTCTTGTCCTCCTTTCGCGACGCCGATGAATTGGCGCGCGAGTCTCTGCGCCTCGTGACGACGCCCGAGCCTCTGGTCTGCATTCGCGACCTGCGGGTGGCGTTCGATGATGGCCTGGTCGAGGTTCCCGTGCTGCACGGTGTGGATATGGATATCCGGCGCGGCGAGGCCCTGGGCATCGTCGGCGAGTCCGGTTGCGGCAAGAGCGTGACCTGGCTGGCGGTGCTGGGCCTGCTGGTCCGGCGCGCGTGCGTCAGTGGCAGCATGCACCTGGCTGGTGAGCCGGTGCATGGCCTCAGCGGCGACGCGCTGGCACGCATCCGCGGCAAGCGCATAGCGATGATTTTCCAGGACCCGTCTTCGGCGCTGAATCCGGTGCTGCGGGTGGGGCGTCAACTCACCGAGGCGTTGGCGCTGCACCGCGGACTGCAGGGGGCGGCTGCGCGTGCCGAGGCGCTGCGCCTGCTCGAACGGGTTCACATCCCCAGCGCAAAGCAGCGGCTCGATGCCTATCCGCATGAGCTGTCGGGGGGCATGAACCAGCGCGTGATGATCGCCATGGCCCTGGCCGGCGAGCCCGATCTGCTGGTGGCCGATGAGCCCACCACGGCGCTCGATGCCACCATCCAGGCGCAGATTCTGGAGCTGCTCACCGAGATCCGCAACGACACCGGCATGGCGATGGTCCTGATCTCGCACGACCTGGGCGTGATTGCCGAGGTGTGCGAGCGGGTGATGGTGATGTACGCCGGTCGCATGGTGGAGCAGGCCGAAAGCCGGCGCCTGTTCTCGCACCCGCAGCACCCCTACACCCAGGGGTTGCTGGCCGCCTTGCCCGACCTGGCCCGGCCCCCGGTGCGCCTGAGCGCCATTGCCGGCAGCGTGCCCGAGCCCCGGCGCATGCCGGCGGGTTGTGGCTTTGGTCCGCGCTGCGAGCGTTTTCAGCCCAGCTGCGGCCTGGTGACGCCGGTGCCACTGGAAGTGGCCAGCCGCCACCATGTGGCTTGCCTGCAGGTGGCCGCATGACCGCTTTGCTGGAAGTCCGGGATCTGGCCCGGCATTACCCGGTGCGCGGCGCCGGGCTGTGGTCCACACCCGCCACGCTGCGCGCGGTGGATGGCATCTCGTTCACGCTGGCCCCAGGACGAACGCTGGGTCTGGTCGGCGAGTCGGGCTGCGGCAAATCCACCACGGCCCGCCTGGCCTTGGGGCTGTTGCCACCCACAACGGGCGAAGTGCGCTTCAAGGGCGCTCCCGTGCCTGCCCAGCGCAATGGGGCCTGGCGCACGCTGCGGCGGCAGATGCAGATGGTGTACCAGGACCCGCTGGCAGCCCTGGACCGCCGCCTGAGCGCCGTCGAGCAGGTCGCCGAGCCTCTGAAGGTGTTCGATGAAGGCGATCCGGCGCAACGGCTCGAGCGCGCCCGCGCGTTGATGGCATCGGTGGGACTGGCGCCGCATCAGTTCACGCGCTATCCGCATG
>DAOPUP010000096.1:0-7977 GCA_035350655.1 Acidovorax sp.
AATTGCTGCTCGGAAATGATGTCCTTGACCAGGTCGCCGATGGAAATCAGCCCCAGCAGCTTGTCTGCCTCGACCACGGGCAGATGGCGCAGGCGGTTCTCGGTCATGAGTGCCATGCATTCCTGGCTGGTCTGGGTGGGGCGCACATACATCACGTCGGCGGTCATGACATCGCGCACCAGCGTGACTGCCGACGTGCGGCCCATCAGGGCAATCTTGCGCGCGTAGTCACGCTCGGTAAAGATGCCCACAATGCTTTCGCCCTGCATCACCAGCAGGGCCCCGATGTGCTTTTCGGCCATGCGCTGCAGCGCATCCAACACCGAATCTCCCGGTGCGATGGCGTGGACGGTGTTGTCGCTCTTGGATTTGAGAATTTCAGCAACGGCGGTCATGAAAGGCCTCGCGATAAAAAGGGTGGGCTTACGTGAAAGAGTTTCAACGCATCCTGCGTTGCGCGCAACCGTGGTGTCGCCAAGAACCGGTTTTCACCCCCATTTAGCAACACCCAGGGCCCCTGGCCTGCCCCCCCTTTCAAGGCGCATCGGCGCGCGCGGTGCTTCAGCGCCGTCCGCCCAGCAGCCCGCCACCGATCTTGAGCAGGTCGCCCAGCCCCACCTGGCCGTCGCCATCCTGGTCGAGCAGGCTGCCCAGCAAGCCACCACCGAGCCCGCCTTGCTGCTGCACGCGCGCCTGCTCCTGGCCCAGCACCTGGCCCAGGCCCCCGGCGTCCATGCCGCCAGAGCCCATGCGCTGCGCCAGAAACGACATCACGATGGGTGCGAGCATCTGCAGCAGTTGCCCGGCACCCGCGCCCAGGCCCGTCGCCTCGCCCAGGCCGGCCTCGGCACGCTGCTGATTGCCCCCAAAAATATGGCCGAGGATGGCCGCGCCATCGGGCTGACCCGCAATGCCGCCCGCGCCGCTGCCACCGCCCAGCAGCGAGCCCAGCAGCCCGCCCAGATCGGGGCCGCTGCCGCTGTGATCGCGCTGCAAGGCGCTGAAAAGATCCATGGCGCCCTGGGGCTGCGCCGCATTGCGCCCCAGCGTGCCCAGCAGCAGCGGCAGGGCCGCGCCCACGGCGTCCTGGGCCTGCGCAGGGCTGGTGCCCAGTTGCTGGGCCATCTGCTGCAGCGGTGCGCCCTGCAACTGGGCCATCAGTTCGTCGACAAGGGAGGCAGGGGAATTCATGAGGGGCGTCCTTTCAAACAATGCACGGGCCACGGGGCCCGGCAGACATGGTAAGGCCCCTGCGCGACGCTGCAGTGAACTGCGCGCGCGTGCCAGGCCAGACTCCCCGCCGGGGACCGAGGGTGAAGACAGGTCCGTCAGTACGGCAAAAACCGCAGCCACCGAAGGCACGCGCTGCCGATGCCGCCAGGCAGGTGGCCTGCCAGCAGACGCACCGTGCACGGCGTTGGCGCAGGTGGCCACGCAGCGGACGCCCGCGTGTTTTCATTCAGGCGCCGCCTGCGCCAGGAGCGCGGCGTGGCCCGGGCGCCCCACGGCTTCCACGCTCCCGCCACTTTTGCGTCAAAATGTTTCGCAAACAAGGACTGCGCGCGCCCATGACACCCCATTTCCCAGACCACCTGCCTTCCCCTGCCCCCTCCCGCCGCTCCGCGCACCCCCAGCCCCTTTCACCCCGCCAACTGGCATCGGCCACCTTGGTGGGCCTGGCTTTGTTGCTGGGTGCTTGCACCGACAAGGCCCCGCCCGCAGCGCCACGCGGCCCGGCATCCGTGGGGGTGGTCACCCTGAAAGCCGAGCGCCAGACCGTCACCACCGAGCTGCCCGGCCGCACCAGCGCCTACCTCAGCGCCGAAATCCGGCCGCAGGTGGGCGGTATCGTGCAGCAGCGGCTGTTCACCGAAGGCGCGCAGGTCAAGGCCGGCCAGGCGCTGTACCAGCTCGATGCCTCGGGCTACCAGGTGGCCCTGGCCAGCGCTGAGGCCTCGGTGGCCAAGGCGCAGGCCAGTGTGGGCACGGCAGAGGTCAACGCACGGCGCAATGCCGAGCTGGTGAAGATCGATGCGGTGAGCCGGCAGGTGTCTGACGACAGCCAGGCCGCCCTGGTACAGGCCCGCTCCGACCTGGCCGTGGCCCGCGCCGCGCTGGACAACGCCCGCATCAACCTGGGCTACACGCGCATCAAGGCACCGATTGCAGGCCGCACCACCACCTCCACCGTGACGCCCGGCGCCCTGGTCACCGCCAACCAGGCCGCCGCGCTCACCACCATCGCGCAGCTCGATCCGCTGTATGTGGATGTCACCCAGTCCAGCACCGAAGTGCTGCGCCTGAAAAACGACCTGGCGCGCGGACGCATCCAGAAAAGCGGGCAGGCCGAGGCGCCCATCACGCTGCAGCTGGAAGATGGCAGCCGCTACCCCCACGCGGGCAAATTGCAGTTTGCTGGCGTGAGCGTGAACCCCGGCACCGGCGCTGTGACGCTGCGCGCCGTGGTGCCCAACCCCGACGGTCTGCTCATGCCCGGCATGTATGTGCGGGCGGTGCTGCAAACCGGCTTCAACGAACAGGCGCTGCTGGTGCCCCAGCAGAGCGTGAACCGCGACACGGCGGGCAATGCCAGCGTGCTGCTGGTCAACGCTGAGGACAAGATCGAGCGGCGCAAGATCACGGTGGACACGGCCGTTGGCAACCGCTGGCTGGTGGGCAGCGGACTGGCCGCAGGCGAGCGCGTGGTGGTGGAGGGCTTTCAGCGCATCAAGCCCGGCGACAGCGTGAAGCCGACCGAGGTGGCGCCCAAACCGATGGCAGCGACGGCCTCTGCCGCCGCGGCACCTGCCCCGGCCTCCGCAGCGGGGCCCGCCTCCGCACCGGCAGCCCCCGCGGCACTGGCCGCGTCGGCCGCACGCTGAGGGCCGGCCCGCCATGGCACAGTTCTTCATCAACCGGCCCATCTTCGCGTGGGTCATCGCCATCATCATCATGCTGGCCGGCGCCATGTCGATCAAGACATTGCCGCTGGAGCAATACCCTGACATCGCGCCGCCGCGCGTGTCGATCAGCGCCCAGTACACCGGTGCGTCGGCCAAGACCGTGGAAGAGTCGGTCACCCAGGTAATCGAGCAGCAGCTCAAGGGCCTCGATAACCTGATTTACATGGGCTCGACGAGCGATGCCTCGGGCAACTCACGCACCACGCTCACGTTCAACGCCGGCACCAACATTGATGTGGCCCAGGTGCAGGTGCAAAACAAGCTGCAGCAGGCCATGTCGCGCCTGCCGCCGGCCGTGCAAAGCCGGGGGGTCACCGTCACCAAGGGGGGCAACGACTACCTGATGATCATCACCTTCACCTCGCCCGACCCCAGTGTGTCGCAGGTGGACATCGGTGACTACATCACGAGCAACCTGGTGGACGTGGTCAGCCGCATCGACGGCGTGGGCGACGTCCTTACGCTGGGCACCGGCTATGCCATGCGCGTGTGGCTCGATCCGGGCAAGCTCGAAAAATACGCCCTCATGCCGTCGGACATCGGCAGCGCCATCAACGCGCAGAACGCGCAGGTCTCGGCGGGCCAGCTGGGCGCACTGCCCGCCGTGGGCGAGCAGCAGCTCAACGCCACCATCACGGCGCGCAGCAAGCTGCAGACCCGGGAGGAGTTCGAGCAGATCGTGCTCAAATCGGCCGCCGACGGCGCCGCCGTGCGCCTCAAAGACGTGGCGCGCATCGAGCTCGGGGCCGAAAACCTCACCATCACCTCGCGCCTGAACGGCCAGCCCGGCGCCGGCATGGGCGTGGTGCTGGCCGACGGCGCCAACGCCATGGCCGTGGCCAAGGCCGTCAACGCCAAGATCGCCGAACTACAGCCTTTCTTTCCTTACCAGCTCAAGCCTTTCACCAGCTACGACACCACGCCGTTCGTGAGCGCCTCGATCGACGAGGTGGTCAAGGCATTGCTCGAAGCCATGGTGCTGGTGGTGCTGGTGATGTACGTCTTTTTGCAGAACTTCCGCGCCACGCTGATTCCGGCCATTGCGGTGCCCGTGGTGCTGCTGGGCACCTTTGGCGTGCTCTCGGCCGCGGGATATTCGATCAACACGCTGACCATGTTCGGCCTGGTGCTGGCCATCGGATTGCTGGTGGACGACGCGATCGTGGTGGTCGAAAACGTGGAGCGCGTGATGAGCGAGGAAGGCCTCTCGCCCAAGGAGGCCACGCGCAAATCGATGGCCGAGATCACGCCCGCCCTGGTGGGCATTGCGCTCACGCTGTCGGCGGTGTTCATCCCCATGGCGTTCTTTGGCGGCTCCACCGGGGTGATCTACCGCCAGTTTTCCATCACCATCGTGTCGGCCATGGTGCTGTCGGTGCTGGTGGCACTGACGCTCACACCGGCGCTGTGCGCCACCTTGCTCAAGCCCATTGCCAAGGGGCAGCACAGCCCCTATGGCGCACCGCGCAAAGGCATTGCGGGATGGATCGACCGCTTTTTCGTCGGCTTCAACCACCGCTTTGACCGCACGGCCGATGGCTACCAGCGCGGCGTGGGCGGCGTGGTGCGCCGGGGCAAACGCATGATGCTGGTGTATGTGCTGATCTGCGCCGGCATGGCGGTGCTGTTCATGCGCCTGCCCACCTCGTTCTTGCCCAATGAAGACCAGGGCGCGGTGTCGGTGCAAATCACGTTGCCGCCGGGCTCGTCCAATGCCCGGCTGCAGACCGTGATGGCGCAGGTGCAAAAGTACTTTGCCGCGCAGCCCGATGTGATCAGCTTCAACTCCATCACCGGCTCCAGCGGCGACCAGAGCTCGGCCCGCGGCTTTGTGCGGCTGACCGACTGGAGCCAGCGCAAGCGCCCCGACCAGAGCGCCGACGCCATTGCGCGCAAGGCCACCAAGGACCTGGCGGCCATCCGCGACGCGCGCATTTTTGTGCTGCTGCCCCCTGCCGTGCGGGGGCTGGGGGCCAACGCGGGCTTCAATTTCCAGCTCAAGGATTTGAACGGTTTGGGCCACGATGCCCTGGTGGCCGCACGCAACCAGGTGCTCGACCTGGCAGCCAAGCGCCCCGAACTGAGCAACACGCGCAGCACCAACCTCGACGACACCGCGCAGCTGGGGGTGACCATCGATGACAGCAAGGCGGGCGCCCTGGGCCTGGCAACGGTGGACGTGAACAACACCCTGTCAAGCGCGCTGGGTGGCACTTACATCAATGACTTTCTCAACAAAGGGCGGGTCAAGCGGGTCTACATGCAGGGCGATGCGCCCTATCGCATGCTGCCGCAGGACGTGGGGCCCTGGACGGTGCGCAACAACCAGGGGCAGATGGTGCCGTTTTCGGCGTTCTCGAGCACCCGCTGGACCTATGGCTCGCCGCAGCTGCAGCGCTACAACGGCAGCCCCAGCTATGAGTTTGTGGGCAATGCGGCCGCGGGCGTAAGCTCGGGCGTGGCCATGGCGGCGATCGAAGAGATCATGAAGGAAATGCCGGCGGGCATTGGCTACGAATGGACCGGCGCATCGTTCCAGGAACGGCTGTCGGGCTCGCAGGCGCCACTGCTGTATGCGGTGTCCATCCTGTTCGTCTTCCTGTGCCTGGCGGCGCTGTACGAAAGCTGGTCGGTGCCGTTTTCGGTGATTCTGGTGGTGCCGCTGGGCATTGTCGGGGCGCTGCTGGGCATCGGCTTTCGCGGGCTATCGAACGATGTGTACTTTCAGGTCGGCCTGCTCACCACCGTAGGGCTGTCGTCGAAAAACGCCATCCTGATCGTGGAGTTTGCCACCCAGCTGCAAGAGCGCGGCCGCAGCGTGGTGGATGCCACACTGGAGGCCGTGCGCCTGCGGCTGCGCCCGATTCTGATGACCTCGCTGGCCTTTGGTTTTGGCGTGCTGCCCCTGGCCCTGGGCAGCGGTGCGGGTGCCGGTGGGCGCCAGGCCATCGGCACGGCCGTGCTGGGCGGCATGGTGTCGGCCACCGTGCTGGGCATCTTTTTTGTGCCAGTGTTCTTTGTCCTGATTCGCGGCTACTTTGCCGACCGTGCGGCCAAGCAGCCTGCCACCCACCCCGGAGCCGCCGCATGAACCGCACCCCCATGATCGTTCCCCGCAGCAGCGTGGTGCGCGCCAGCGCCGCTGGCGCCCTGGCGCTGGTGCTGACCGGCTGCACCAGCCTGGCGCCCCCCTACACACGCCCGGCGCTGCCTGTGCCGGCCACGCTGACCGGCCCGCATGGCGCGGAAGGCACCCCGCTGGCGCCCGAAGCCGGCCCCATGGGCTGGCAAGACTTTTTGCAGGAGCCGCGCCTGCGCGAACTGGTGGCCCTGGCGCTGCAGAACAACCGCGACCTGCGCCTGGCGCTGCTGGCCATCGAAAAGGCCCGTGCGCAGTACGGCGTGGAGCAGTCCAACCGATTCCCTGCCGTGGGCGCCACCGGCGCCGGCACGCGCACGCGCACCGCGCAGGACCTGACCGCCAGCGGCCGTTCGCCCCTGAGCAGCCAGTACAGCGCGCAGCTCGGCTTCAGCAGCTACGAAATCGACCTGTTTGGCCGCGTGAAAAGCCTCAACGAAGCCGCCCTGCAGGAGTTTTTGCGCACCACAGAAAACCGCCGCAGCGTGCAGCTGAGCCTGGTGGCTGAACTGGCCAACGCCTGGCTTACGCTGGACGCCGATGGCCGGCGCCTGCAACTGGCGCAGGACACCCTGCGCAGCCGCCAGAAGTCGTTCGAACTGACCGAACGCAGCCATGCGCTGGGCGCCGCCTCGGGCCTGACGCTGGCGCAAACCCAGACCACAGTGGAAGCCGCACGCGCCGACGTGGCCGCCTTCACCAGCCAGGTGGCGCGCGACCGCAATGCGCTGGCCCTGCTGGCAGGCACCCCCGTGCCTGCCGCGCTGCTGCCCGAGGGGGCGACCCCGTCCCACGCTGCGGCCGAGGCATCACCCGCCCAGGCCGCGCCGGCACCGGCGGCCCCCACCGCCCCCACCATCCGCCTCGCAGCGCCCGCCACCGCCTTGCTGGCGGTGCCGCCCGATCTGCCCTCGGCGGTGCTGCTCCGCCGCCCCGACCTGCGCGCCGCCGAATACACGCTGCGCGGCGCCTACGCCAGCATAGGCGCGGCGCGTGCGGCATTTTTTCCCAGCATCACGCTCACGGCGTCGGCGGGAACCGCCAGCAATGCGCTGTCGGGCCTGTTCGAGAGCGGCAACGGCACCTGGAGCTTTGCGCCGCAGATCCGCCTGCCGATTTTTGATGCAGGCCGCAACCGCGCCAACCTGCAGATCGCCGAAACCGCGCGCGACACCGCCCTGGCCCAGTACGAAAAAACCGTGCAAACCGCGTTCCGCGAAGTGGCCGATGCGCTGGCCGAACGCGCCACGCTGGGCGAGCGCCTGCAGGCCCAGCAGGCGCTGCAGGCGGCCACACTCAAGGCACTGGAGCTGTCCGAAGCACGCTACCGCCTGGGCGCCGACAGCTACCTGCCGGTGCTGGACGCACAGCGCTCGCTCTACAGTGCGCAGCAGACGCTGATCGGGCTGGCACTGGCCGAACAGGCCAACCGGATCACGCTGTACAAGGTGCTGGGCGGCGGCTGGGCAGACCTTCCCCCCGATGGCGGCACCACCGCGCCCGGCACCTGATACGAACGGGCCTTGCGCCGCGGAACGAGGCCGCCCGCGGTCAGGGTGCAGAGCCCATGCCTGTGCATCGGAGCCAAACGCCCGGGCCCCCGCCCTGTTGCCGGCATGCCGCGCCTGCCTGCGCATGCACCATGCTGGCCCGCCGGCCACCCGGACCTTGCACCGGCATGGCCCCCGGGTGGGGCAGATCAATTGAAATTGATAGCAACACATCTAGGAAAAACCAGGGCTATAGCCTGATTTCTCCTGAACTCATCCCCTGCAGACTTCCTGGCACAAGGCTTGCTTCACCCTGGTTGTGGCCCCGCAAGGCCGCATGTTCGGCCCGGTGCAATGGCGGATTGGGCTGACGAAGACGATGGCG
>DAOPUP010000097.1:0-7850 GCA_035350655.1 Acidovorax sp.
CCTTAACTCATCCGCCATCATGCGGGCAATAATATCTCCGTTACCTCCGGCCGCAAAACCGATCAGAATGCGAACGGGGCCTTGATCTTGGGCATTTGCCAGCATGCTGGAAATACCAAGAACAACTGGAATGATTAATTTTTTTCAGTGATTTTTTCAACATTTTGTCTCCTGTTTTTCGATTTAAATGGCATACACACTCAGTTTCAGGCGTCTTCCTTCAAGAAACCCATCGCCCTATCGATGGTATGAGAATTTTTTGGTCTGCTGAATGAATTTTTTCATCCAAGGCATTCATGTCGCCCGCCTCTGGTTGTCACCCGCAGGCTGCGCCTGACGCGAAGGCCTGGGTAGAATATCCATTGCACCCGGAATCGGCTTATCGCTAAGCGAGATACCAAGCATCTCGGGATCGGCAATGACTGGCGGACTGACCCCTGTTTCCGAATCGACAAACCCATGGTGCTCGAAGACCTGCAGACGTTCATCGCGGTGGCCCACACCCGCAGCTTTTCCAAGGCGGCACAGCGGCTGCGGGTCGCCCAATCCTCGCTGTCCAAGCGGGTGCAGCGGCTGGAGACCGACCTGGGTGTCGCGCTCTTTCTTCGCCATGGCCGGGGTGTGAGCCTGACCGAGTCGGGAACCATTTTGCTGGCGCGGGCCGACAAGCTGGTGCGCGAAGTGCAGGACATTGAATCGGATGTGCGCAGCGCCACCAGCGAGCCCGTAGGGCCTGTGCGCATCGCCATGCCGCCGGTCACCGCGCCGGTCCTGGCACCCCTGGTGTTCCAGGATTGCCGGACCCACTACCCGCGCATCTCCCCCCACCTGCGCGAGAACACCTCGGACAACATCCATGAGTGGCTGCTGTCCGGCGACATTGACCTGGCGCTCCTGTACAACCCCGAAGACAGCGCCGACTTCGTAGTGCACCCGCTGCTGTCGGAGCCGCTGTACCTGATCGCGCCGGCGTTCGACAAGACCACAGGCCAGCCGATCGCGTACCCCGCCTCCTACGGCATCGACGACTTGGCCCGGCTGCCGCTGATCCTGCCGCGCTCGCCGCACAGCATTCGAATACTGGTCGAGCGGCTCTGCGCCGGCAACGGCATCCAGCCCGATGTGCGCGGCGAGAGCGACAGCATCCGCACCACCAAGGGCATCGTAGAGATCGGTCTGGGCTGCACGATTTTCAGCAAGGGCGCATTGGCCGAGGAAATCGCCCAAGGGCGGCTGCGGGCCATCCCGTTCAAGTCACCGCTCCTGTCCTGGACGCTGTGCCTGGTCCATCCCCGCCGCGACAACCTCTCGCTGGCGATCATGGCGGTCAAGCGCATCATCACCGTACAGGTGGGGACGCTGCTCAAGCGCGGCTTCTGGCCAGACGCCCGGGATCTGTCAGCCTGATTCAGGTCACGAGATCGCTCCTATCTCCATTTGTGGCCGCTGCGGCGGAAGCCCGATGCTGTAATCAGCCCCTTCAGCCATGGGCGCTGCAAAATAGGAAAAGGCACATGAAGATCGTGCGATGCGAGGGCAACCGCAATGGTGTGACTGACAGCCGCGAGGTCGTGGACGTCGGCGCGCAATGCGACGGCGGGGCTGGCGCATGCACTCCGGTGGGCATCAATCGTCGGATCCGGAATTTCGACACGCTGCGCCCTCACGCGCAGCGGGCGCAGCCTTTCCACCCCGGTCGTTCAGGGCGATCGCGGCCCCAACGTCGTGCCTGCCAAGCCCTTTGACCATTTGAATTCGTCCGCACCACCTTTTTCGCCAGGAAACCTTGTCATGACCGACCCCATCCTCGAGCAGGTGTCTAGCACCCGCAACCTCGACGAGCTCTACCCTGTGCTGTCGTCACTGCGCATGACGCCCGGCTGGCACAAGAAGCGGCCTTCGCTGTGGAAACAGCCTCGCACCGACTTCAACCCTCTGCACTGGCGCTACGACATCGGCCGCCGGGCCCTCGATCAGGCGGGCCAGTGGATCGGAACCGAACTGGCCGAACGGCGCAACTTCCTGCTGTTCAACCCGGTGGGAGACAACGACTACGACACCGTGCGCACGCTGGTCGTGGCTTTTCAGATGATCAAGCCCGGCGAGTACGCCCGGCCGCACCGTCACTCCCCCAATGCGATGCGATTGATCCTGGATGCCGGGCCAGGCTGCTACACCGTGGTCGACGGCGTCAAGCTGCCGATGCGAACCGGCGACTTTCTGCTGACCCCAGGCGGCTGCTGGCACAGCCACTACAACGAAGGGGACGCCAACGCCTACTGGATCGACGTGCTCGACGTCCCACTGGTTCATCTGCTGGAGCCGATGTTCTTCGAGGAGCATCCCGCAACCACCCAGGAGGTCGAAACCGAGCCCGAATCGCATGTCTTCTACTTTCCGGCGCAGCAAATGAGGGCGGCGCTTGCAGGCAGCGCAGTGCGCCATGGCGTTCGGCAGGCGGGCCTGCCAACAGAGCCTTACATTCCGACCGTGGCGGTGGATTGCCTTGAGCTGATCGCAGGCTCGACACACGAATTCACACGCAACACCGCCAACCGCATTTATGCCGTCACAAGCGGCACGGGCACAGCACAGGTGGGTGAATTGACGATCAACTGGGCACGCGGGGACGTGATCGCCGTCCCCACCTGGACACCCATGTCTCTCTCGGCCTCCAGCGATGCCTCACTGATGGAAGTCAGCGACGCGCCCGTGATGCAGAAACTCGGTTTCTACCGCGAAGCCTGAGCGCCCCGTAGCGAGAAATTCCACCATGAAAAAACTCAAAGTTCTGATCGCCGGCGGCGGCATCGGCGGGCTGGCCACCGCCATCGCGCTGCTACAGCGCGGGGTGGATGTGGATGTTTTCGAGCAAGCCAACGAACTGCGCGAATTCGGCGCGGGCATCCAGATCAGCCCCAACGGCAACCGGGTGCTTGACGCACTAGGCGTCTTCGAAGACTTGCGCAAGCTCTCTTGCAACGCTGATGCCAAAGAAATCCGGCTGTGGAACACCGGCCAGACATGGAAGCTGTTCGATCTCGGGCAGGAAGCCACGCGCAAGTACGGCCACCCCTACCTGACCGTGTTCCGCCCTGACCTCCTGCGCCTGCTGGGGGAGCAGGTGCTGCGTCTCAAGCCCGACGCAATCCACCTCAATGCGCGCGGCGTCGACATGCGCCAGGACGACAATGGCGTCGAGCTGACTCTCGCCGATGGCCGTGTGTTCCGCGGCGACGTGCTCGTGGGCGCAGACGGCGTGCACTCGAAGATCCGTCATGCGCTATTCGGCGCGGATGAAACCATCTTCACCGGCATGGTGGCCTGGCGCACACTGATCCCGATGGATTCGCTACCCGACCGCTTTCGCAGCAACATCGCTGTCAACTGGGTCGGCCCCGGTGGCCATGTGGTGCATTACCCGGTGCAGGGCGGAAAAATCCTTAACTGGGTCGGCACCCTGGAAGGCAACACCTGGACATGTGCGCCCTGGAGCGCTCCAGCTGCGCCTGCCGAGTGCATGACGGCCTTCGCGGGCTGGCATGAGGACCTGCACCTGATGCTGCGGCACGCACCCTCAGTGACCCGGTGGGCCCTGTGCACTCGCACCTTCCTGGACACCTGGACACGCGGGCGGGCCACCTTGCTGGGTGATGCCTGTCACCCGACCTTGCCGTTCCTGGCCCAAGGCGCCGTACACACGCTCGAAGACGCCGTCGTGCTGGCACGCTGCCTGACCGCTGGCAACCATGTGGAGGAAGCCCTGGTGCGCTATGACGCAGCCCGCCGCCCCCGCACCTACCGCATGGTTCAGGGGGCAGCGGACAACACCTCCCGCTTCCACAACCCGGCACTTTCCGACCCGCAAGGCGCGCAGGCGTTCATCTCACGCGAGTGGCAGTCCGCCGCCATCAGCGACCGCTACGACTGGCTGTTCACCTACGACGCCAAGGCTGCGCCAATCTGACGCCTGAGCGATAAACCGTGCCCCGTCATTCAAGGGGACAGTTCACTGCGCAGCGAATGGTCAACGTCCTGAGAGGTGGAGCGTCAGGCGCTGATGGCAACAAACGACTTCGTGCCTTGAATACTCAAGAGGGAGTAAATAACAGAGAGAGAGGAAATCGGCGGAATGCGTGGCCGTAACGACGACTTACGGAAGGCCGTGCTCAAGAGGCCAAGGCTTGATGCCGCGCCAACACTGAGAAAAAGGCAAAAAAAATCCCAACCGGATAAGGGTTGGGATTTCACATTATGGTGGAGCTGGCGGGAATTGAACCCGCGTCCGCAAGCCTTCACCGGGCAGATCTACATGTTTAGCGATCTGATTTAAGTCTCGCCACCGTTGTCGCGCAGTCGCACGCTACACCGGCCGCCAGCACCCTATTTTCTCACCCCGACCCAAGGTACCCGGATCAAGGCCAGCCCATGTAATTATCCTTGCAGCCTGGAGGCGCTGATTGCTCAGAACCCCCTTGCCCAGCCCATCGGCCAACTGTTGCAAGGCTCACTGGCAATTAAGCAGCGAGTGCGAAACGTTCGTCGTTTGCAGTTAGTTTTTTAAATCGAGATTTACGAGCGTGACTCAAGCTCGACATGCACCACACCGATTCCGAACCCACGTCGAAACCAGGACAGCCCCAATGAATCCTATTTTAGGCGTTCCCGATCAATTGCAAGAGCTCCGTCGGTGAATTAATTACCGCGTGGGCCCCCCATTGCGAAGGAGAGGCTTTTGCGCCCAGATATCCATAGGTTGCGGCCACCGTCCCCATGCCAGCCGCAAGACCGGCAAGGATGTCTCGCTCATCGTCGCCCACGTAAATGCAGTGGTCCGGCGCCAACCCCAGGCGCGACGAGGCTTCCAGCAAGGGAGCGGGGTGCGGCTTGGCATGGGGCGTGGTATCACCGCTCACCACGGCACCGGCCGTAGCGAACAGCGGCATGGCAAAGGTAAGCGGTTCAGTGAAGCGGGCCGACTTGTTGGTCACGACACCCCACACCATTTTTCTTCGGAGCAGTTCTTCAATTAATGAAGCAACACCATCAAAAACGGTGGTCAGGTGGGTCATCCGTCTTTCGTAGTTGACAAAAAATTCTTCGCGCAGCGCCTCGTAGTCTGGATGCTCTGGCGTCAAACCAAACGCCTCACCCAGCATGCCCCTGGCTCCGGCACCAGCCATAGGACGATAACGGTTTGGGGGCAATGAAGACAGACCGCGGTCAGTGCGCATCTTGTCAGCGGCCGCACCGAGGTCGGGAGCGCTATCAATCAAAGTGCCGTCAAGATCGAACAATACGGCGCGAACGTTGTGAAACATACAGTGCCTCAGGCAGCACGCCGGGTGGCGAACATATAGTTGACACTGGTGTCATGCCCCAGCCAGTAGCGACGCGTGAGTGGGTTGTGCTCCAGGCCACAGGTGTGCGTGACGTCCAGGCCAGCCGCGCGACAACTGGCCGCAAGTTCGCTCGGGCGCAGCAGCTTGGCGTATTCATGCGTGCCACGTGGCAGCATATTCAAAATATATTCAGCTCCCACAATGGCCAGTGCAAACGCCTTGACGTTGCGGTTAATGGTCGAGAAAAAAACCCAACCTCCTGGTTTCACCAGCCGAGCACAAGCCTGAACGACGGACGCCGGATCCGGAACATGTTCCAGCATCTCCATACAGGTCACCACGTCGAAGCTTGCGGGCTGATCCGCCGCCAATGATTCGACACTCACTTCCTGGAACTGCAGGTTGGCAATCTGCGCCTCCAGGGCATGCAGCCGGGCCACACGCAACGCCTTGGTCGAGAGATCGATGCCCAGGACATTCGCCCCCCTGCGCGCCATGGAATCCGACAGAATGCCGCCGCCGCAACCTACATCGAGCACCCGCTTGGAAGACAGGCCAGCCAAACCGTCCATCCACTCCAGACGAAGCGGATTGATTTGGTGCAGGGGGCGAAACTCACTCTCGGGATCCCACCAACGGTGGGCCAGTTCAGAAAATTTGGCCAATTCGGCGGGATCGGCATTCACAGATTCACTCATGGACGCCATTGTCCTCCAAGCGATCGACGCCAAAAGTACCGACATAAAAAAAGGCCCCGAGATCGGGGCCTTTTTTGCACAATCAGAAGATTACTTGGAAGCGCGGGTTCCAACCACTTCGATTTCGACGCGGCGGTTCTTGGCGCGACCATCCTTGGTCTTATTGTCAGCCACAGGCTGCTTTTCGCCCTTGCCTTCGGTGTACACGCGGTTCTTTTCAATGCCCTTGGAGACCAGATAGGCCTTCACGGCTTCGGAACGACGCACGGACAGCTTCTGGTTGTAGGCATCGGAACCCACGGAGTCAGTGTGACCCACGGCGATGATGACTTCCAGGTTGATACCCTTGACCTTGGAGATCAGGTCATCGAGCTTGGCCTTACCTTCAGGCTTCAGGACAGCCTTGTCGAAGTCAAAGAAAGCGTCGGCAGCGTAGGTCACCTTGGTGGCTACGGCAGGAGCTGGAGCAGCAGCAGCCGGTGCAGCGGCGCGAGCTGGAGTTGCGGAACGTGCGGGCGCAGCAGCAGGTGCGGGCGCAGCAGCAATAGCGCCGTCGCAACCTGGAGCAGCCGTTGCAGGCGTCCAGTTGGCATCACGCCAGCAGTATTCATTGGTGCCGTTTTTCCAGACCAGCTCGCCGGAGCCATTTTTCCAGTTGTCAACGGTTTGTGCGCCAGCGGCGGTTGCGAGCGCTGCGGAGGCAAACAACATCGCCACTTTGTTCAGTTTCTTCATGGTTCTCCTCTTGGGGAAAAAGCCGCAGCCGCGCTGCGAATCAGGACGTCATCGGTGACCATCACCAAAAACGTTCAATCGATTGTGCCATACGTAACAGGGCAAGTGAGGGCGCTGCAGACATGGTTCCGTAGGACGAAAGCGCAATTGCCATGATATGTTGCTAAGGCGCTACACGCGCTTGCCCCTAAAATGGTTCTCTTTCGCCGTCACCGCCGCTCCCCATGACCCAGTTTGCCAAAGAAACCCTGCCCATCAGCCTTGAAGAAGAGATGCGGCGCAGCTACCTCGATTACGCGATGAGCGTCATCGTGGGACGCGCTTTGCCCGACGCGCGCGATGGCCTCAAGCCCGTGCACCGGCGCGTGCTCTTTGCTATGCACGAGCTCAACAACGACTGGAACCGCCCCTACAAGAAATCGGCCCGTATCGTGGGCGACGTGATCGGTAAATACCACCCGCACGGCGACTCGGCGGTATACGACACCATCGTGCGCATGGCGCAGGATTTTTCGCTGCGCCACATGCTGGTGGATGGCCAGGGCAACTTCGGCTCGGTGGACGGCGACAGCGCCGCTGCCATGCGGTATACCGAAATCCGCCTAGCCAAAATTGCGCACGAAATGCTGGGTGATATCGACAAGGAAACCGTCGATTTCGGTCCCAACTACGACGGCAGCGAAAAAGAGCCGCTGGTCTTGCCCAGCAAGCTGCCCAATCTGCTGGTCAACGGCTCGGCGGGTATTGCGGTGGGCATGGCCACCAACATTCCGCCCCACAACCTCAACGAGGTGGTGGATGGCTGCCTACATATGCTGCGCAACCCGGAAACCACCATCGACGAATTGATGGAAATCATTCCGGCGCCCGATTTCCCTACGGCCGGCATCATCTACGGCATCAACGGCGTCAAGGACGGCTACCGCACCGGGCGCGGCAAGGTAGTGATGCGCGCACGCTGCCACTTCGAGGACATCGACCGCGGCCAGCGCCAATCAATTATCGTGGACGAGCTCCCCTACCAGGTCAACAAGAAGACGCTGCAGGAGCGCATGGCCGAGCTGGTGCACGAGAA
>DAOPUP010000098.1:0-7814 GCA_035350655.1 Acidovorax sp.
AGCGCGCCGTGCCGCTGGTGGGCAGCACATGGTTGGGGCCGGCGCAGTAGTCGCCTAAAGACTCGCTGGTGTAGGCCCCCAGGAAGATGGCCCCGGCGTGGCGCAGCAGCGGTTCCCAGCGGTGGGGGTCGTGGCTGCTCACCTCCAAATGCTCGGGCGCAATGCGGTTGCTGATGGCGCAGGCCTCTTCCATGCTGCGGGTGAGGATCAGCGCACCCCGGCCCGTGAGGCTCTTGGCGATGATCTCGGCGCGCGGCATGGTGGGCAGCAGGCGGTCGATCTCGCGCTGCACGGCGGCGATGTAGTCGGCGTCGGGGCACAGCAGGATGCTCTGGGCCAGTTCGTCGTGCTCGGCCTGCGAAAAAAGATCCATGGCTACCCAGTCGGGCGGCGTGCTGCCGTCGGCCAGCACCAGGATTTCGCTGGGGCCCGCGATCATGTCAATGCCCACGGTGCCGAACACGCGCTTTTTCGCGCTGGCGACGTAGGCGTTGCCCGGGCCGGTGATCTTGTCCACCTTGGGCACCGTGGCCGTGCCGTAGGCCAATGCGGCCACAGCCTGCGCGCCGCCAATGGTGAAGGCGCGCGTGACGCCGGCCACGTAGGCGGCGGCCAGCACCAGAAGGTTCTTGGCACCCTGGGGCGTGGGCACCACCATGATGATCTCGCCCACCCCGGCCACATGCGCAGGGATGGCGTTCATGAGCACGCTGCTCGGGTAGGCGGCCTTGCCGCCGGGCACATAGATGCCCACGCGGTCGAGCGGCGTGACCTTCTGGCCCAGCAGCGTGCCGTCTTCATCGCGGTAGCTCCAGCTCTCGCCCGAGGCCCTTTTCTGCGCCTCGTGGTAGCGGCGCACGCGGGCGGCGGCGGCCTGCAAGGCGTCGCGCTGCACGGAGGGAATGGCATCGAACGCGGCCTTCAATTCGGCCTGCGTCAGCTCCAGCGCCGCCATGTCGGGGGCCGAGAGGCCGTCAAAGCGGGCGGTGTACTCCAGCACGGCCGCGTCGCCACGTTGTTGCACATCGGCCAGGATATCGGCCACGCGCTGCTCGATGGCCGCGTCGGTGTCGGCAGACCAGTGCAGGCGGGCTGCGAAATCAGCCTCAAAAGTGGCTGCAGCGGTGGACAGACGGGCGGGAGCAGCTACCAAAGTCATAGTGTCAGTCGGTCAATGGGTCAAGTAAGGGTCAGTTCTTTTCCGCAGGAATGGCCGAAGCAAACGCATCGATGATGCGGCGCAGCGGCGCCTGCTTGAGCTTGAGCGCCGCCTGGTTGACCACCAGGTGCGAGCTGATGTCCATGATGCGCTCCACCTCGACGAGGTGGTTGGCCTTGAGCGTGTTGCCGGTGGACACCAGATCGACGATGGCGTCGGCTAGGCCCGTGAGGGGTGCCAGCTCCATGCTGCCGTAAAGCTTGACCATGTCCACATGCACGCCCTTGGTCGCAAAGAAGTCGCGCGCAATGCTGGTGTATTTGGTGGCCACCTTCAGGCGCGAGCCCTTCTTGACGGCCTGGGCATAGTCGAAATCGTTGCGCACGGCCACGCTGACGCGGCATTTGGCAATGCGCAGGTCGAGCGGCTGGTACAGGCCCTGGCCGCCATGCTCGATGAGCGTGTCCTTGCCGGTCACGCCCAGATCGGCGCCGCCATATTCGACATAGGTGGGCACATCGGTGGCACGCACCAGCACCACGCGCACATCGGGCAGGTTGGTGGGCAGGATGAGCTTGCGCGACTTTTCGGGGTCTTCCAGCACCTCGATGCCGGCAGCGGCCAGCAAGGGCAGGGTTTCGTCAAAGATGCGGCCCTTGGAGAGTGCCAGGGTGATCATGTTGCTACTCATGCTTTTACTCGCTCGATGTCGGCGCCAATGCCGCGCAGTTTGGCTTCCATGCAGTCGTAGCCGCGGTCCAGGTGGTAGATGCGGTCCACCACCGTTTCGCCATCGGCCACCAGGCCGGCGATGACCAGGCTGGCCGACGCGCGCAGGTCGGTGGCCATCACGGTGGCCCCCGACAGGCGCGCGGACGTGGAAGCCAGGCCTTCAATCACCGCCACCTTGCCGTCGACCTGGATCTTGGCCCCCAGGCGCACCAGCTCGTTGACATGCATGAAGCGGTTTTCAAAAATCGTTTCGGTCACCGTGGCCGTGCCCTGGGCAATGCAGTTGAGCGCCATGAACTGCGCCTGCATGTCGGTGGGGAAACCGGGGTATTCGGTGGTGCGAAAGCCCTGCGCCTTGAGCGTGGCGCCGCCTGCACTTTGCACGCGAATGCCACCTTCGACCGCCTGCACCGTGGCACCGGCCTCGCGCAGCTTGTCCACCACGGCATCGAGGTGGTCGGCGCGCCCATGGCGCAGCAGCACATCGCCGCCCGTGGCGGCCACGGCGCACAAAAAGGTGCCGGCCTCGATGCGGTCGGCCACCACGCGGTGGGTGCAGCCGTGCAGCTTCTCGACGCCCTGGATGCGGATGCGGCTGGTGCCATGGCCTTCGATGCGGGCGCCCATGGCGATCAGCATCTCGGCCAGGTCCAGAATTTCGGGCTCTTGCGCAGCGTTTTCGAGCACCGTCTCGCCCTCGGCCAGGGCGGCGGCCATGAGAAAGTTTTCGGTGCCCGTCACCGTGACCATGTCGGTGGTGATGCGCGCGCCCTTCAGGCGCGTCCATCCTGCCGGCAGCTTGGCGATCATGTAGCCATGCTCGACCACGATCTCGGCGCCCATGGCGGCCAGGCCCTTGATGTGCTGGTCCACCGGGCGCGAGCCAATCGCGCAGCCACCGGGCAGCGACACCGTGGCCTCGCCAAAGCGGGCCAGCAGCGGGCCCAGGGCCAGCACCGACGCGCGCATGGTCTTGACCAGCTCGTAGGGCGCTTCGGGCGTATTGAGCGCACTGGCATCAATGCGCACGGTGCCATCGTCGGAGCGCTCGGCCGCCACGCCCATGTTGCGGATGAGCTTGAGCATGGTGCCCACATCCTGCAACCGGGGCACATTGAGCAGCGTGACGGGATCGGCGGTGAGCAAGGCGGCGCACAACTCCGGCAAGGCAGCGTTCTTGGCGCCAGAGACCAGCACCTCGCCATGCAGGGTGCGTCCGCCGCGGATCAGGAGTTTGTCCATCGCAAAAAATCAAAGATAAGAATAAAAGTGCTTCTAGCGCTGATGAATCAAACGCTAGTAGCTATAAAAACATGAGCAAATCAAGCCAGCACTCACTGCGCCTGGGTCGCCCACTCTGCAGGTGTGAAGGTCTTCATCGACAGGGCATGCACTTCGTCGGTCTGCATGCGGTTGCCCAGGGTCGCGTACACGCGCCGCTGGCGTTGCAAGGTGCGCTGGCCCTCGAATTCTGCCGAGACGACGGTGGCGTACCAGTGGCGTCCGTCGCCTTCGAGCGTGATGTGTTCGCAGGCCAGGCCGGCGGTGATGATGTTTTTGAGTTGGTCTGCGGTCATGTCAGTGGCGCCCGGCCGCCCGAAGCCGCTGACGCGCCCCCTTGGGGCGCAGCGATGAGCGTAGGGGCTGTTTCATTTCAGTTCCTGATTTTGTAGCCCGTGCGCAGCAGGTGCACGGCCAGGGCACTCACGGCCAGCCAGGCGAGGCCCACGATTCCAAGGCTGAGCCAGGGAGAGGTGTCGCTCTGCCCGAAAAAGCCATAGCGAAAACCATCGATCATGTAGAAAAACGGGTTCAGGTGGCTCACGGTCTGCCAGAAAGGCGGCAGCGACTGGATCGAATAGAACACCCCCGACAGGAACGTCATGGGCACGATGACAAAGTTCTGGAACGCCGCCATCTGGTCGAACTTGTCGGCCCACAGCCCGGCAATCAGCCCCAGCGTGGCCAGCAGCGCCGCGCCCAGCAAGGCAAACACCACAATCCACAGCGGCGCCGCAAACTCTGGCCGCGCAAACGCCAGCGTGACGATGAACACCCCCAGCCCCACCACCAGCCCGCGCACCACGGACGAGCCCACATAGGCCACAAACCAGGCCCAGTGCGACAGTGGCGTGAGAAGCAAAAACACCAGGCTGCCCATGATCTTGCTCTGGACCAGGCTCGAGGAACTGTTGGCAAAGGCGTTTTGCAGCACGCTCATCATCACCAGGCCGGGCACCAGAAAAGCGGTGTAGCTGATGCGGTCATACACCTTCACATGGTCTTCCAGCACATGGCCGAAGATCAGCAGGTAGAGCACGGCGGTGAGCACGGGCGCAGCCACGGTCTGGAAGCTCACTTTCCAGAAGCGCAGCACTTCCTTGTAGAACAGGGTTTGCCAGCCGGTCACAATGCCACCCCTTCCATGGGGATGTTCGAAGCCGAGGTGCCCGACATGACCTGCAAAAACACGTCTTCCAGATCGGGCCGGCGAATCTCCATGTCCTGCACCTCCACACCCGCCACGCGCAGGGTGGCCAGATGGTTTTCAATCTCAGCCGCATCGCTTGCGGGCAACTGCACGATGCGCCCCGTCACCCGCGCCTGGCTGGCCAGCACGGGCGGCAAGACCGCGTCGGTCTTGAACTGCAGCACGCTGCCCGAGGCCGCCTTGAGCAGTTCCGACGTGCGGTTGAGCGCCACCACCTGCCCCGCCTTGAGCATGGCGATGCGGCCGCACAGGGCCTCGGCTTCTTCGAGGTAATGGGTGGTGAGCAGCACGGTGTGGCCCTCTTTGTTCAGGCGGGCGATGAAATGCCACAGCGTCTGGCGCAGCTCGACATCCACGCCCGCCGTGGGCTCGTCGAGCACGATGATGGGCGGCTTGTGCACCAGGGCCTGCGCCACCAGCACACGGCGTTTCATGCCGCCCGACAGCTGGCGCATGTTGGCGTTGGCCTTGTCGGACAGGCCCAGGTTTTCCAACAGTTCGTCAATCCAGGCGTCGTTGTGCTTCACACCGAAGTAACCCGACTGGAAACGCAGCGCCTCGCGCACATTGAAGAACGGATCGAACACCAGCTCCTGGGGCACCACGCCCAGCTTGCGCCGGGCCTGGGCATAGTCGGCCTGCACATCGCTGCCCTGCACCAGCACCCTGCCCTGCGTGGCGCGCGCCAGGCCGGCCAGGATGCTGATGAGGGTGGTTTTGCCGGCACCGTTGGGGCCAAGGAGCCCGAAGAACTCGCCCTCCTCGATGTCCAGGCTGACCTGTTTCAGTGCTTGGAAGGGACCTTTGGGGGTGACAAAGGTCTTGGAGATGGCTTGGAAGGAGACTGCGGGCATGTAGGGAATGATTTTACGGCCTCGGCCCGCGTCCCGCCGCCCCTGGTGGCAACGGCACCCTGGCGCCCGGTGGCGGGGAGCAGGGCTTGCGCCCCATGAAAAGCGTCAGCCGCCCACCTGCAGCAAGGCATCCACGCCATACAGGCCGGCCATGCCGGCCAGGGCTGCGGGCAGGCCCTTGACCACAAAAGCCTTGCGCTCGGACAGCACCTCACGCCGGCATTCGAGCAGCACCGCCAGGGCGGAGCTGTCAAACACGGCCAGCGCGCTGGCATCCACCACCACCTCGGGGCCCTGGAGGACCTTGAGCCC
Organism: Acidovorax sp.; assembly: GCA_035350655.1. Classification (GTDB taxonomy): domain Bacteria; phylum Pseudomonadota; class Gammaproteobacteria; order Burkholderiales; family Burkholderiaceae_C; genus Acidovorax. The sequence continues at coordinate 5,549 of DAOPUP010000098.1, forward strand.
CTGCACCAGCATGCGCAGGCAGGCACTGGCCTGGCGGTGGGTGAGTTCAGTGGGAAGTACCAGCATGGGCGGGGTCTCGCGCTCAGCCCTTGGCAGCATTGCTCTTGTTGCGGGCCACCAGCGCCTCGATGAGGCCGTCCACCCCGCGTGCATTGATCTCCGGGGCAAACTGGCCACGGTAGGTTTCGACCAGCCACACGCCCAGCACGTTGAGGTTGTAGATTTTCCAGCCGGCGCCCTCGCCCGGGGTTTTTTCGAGCCGGTAGTCGAGCTGGATCGGATCGCCCCGGCCCGTGACCTCGGTGCGCACCAGCACATCCTTGTCATCGGCCGCAGCGCGCAGGGGCTTCATGTGCACCGACTGGTCGCTCACCTGGGCCAGGGCGCCCGCATAGGTGCGCACCAGCAGGATCTTGAACTCATCTTGCAGGCGTTTTTGCTGCTCGGGGCTGGCCTGGCGCCAGCCCGGGCCCACGGCAGCTGCCGTCATGCGCCGGAAATTCACGTTGGGCATGACCACCTTGTCCACCAGGGCGATCACCTTGTTGATGTCGCCCGCCTGGATGGCCTTGTCGCTGCGCACGCTACCGATCACCTCCGTGGACAAGCGCTTGATCAGGGCGTCGGGCGCCTCGTCGGCCGCCCAGGCGGCCCAGGGCTGGGCCATGGAGCAGGCCACCACCAGGGTTGCGGCCATGCGGCCCAGAGTGCGTCGATTCATCATGCGAGGTCTTTCCATCGTGCGACTGCGCGTCGCCTGTCATTCATTGTGCTGTGGCCGCTGTATACGCGCTGTGTCGCATCGCTGCGCCCATGCAAGCCATTGCAAGCACCCGTAAGCTGCGCCAGCGCTCAGTAATCTTGCGGCAGCACGCCACCGTTGTCATCGCCGCCGTTGGCATCGGCGGCACCGGGGCGCTCTGCGCGCTGGGCGCGCACCCGCAGGAACACGTCGCGCGTGAAACTGTATTTGTCCAGCGCCGCGCCTTCGAGCACGGCCCCGGCACCGAGCAGGCTGGCCCGGGTGTCCACCGCCCGCAAGGCATACAGCGTATTGCGCGCAGCCACCGGATCGACCTGGCCCACCAGGCTGGCCTGCATGTCCACAGGCAACGCCACGGTGTCACGCACCGTGGACGGCCCCAGCAGAGGCAGCACCAGATAAGGCCCGGTCGGCACACCCCAGCGCCCCAGCGTGAGGCCGAAATCCTGCCGGTTGCGATCCACCCCCATCTCCGAAGCAATGTCGAGCACACCGCCCAGGCCCCACAGCGTGTTGACGTTGAAGCGCACCAGGCTGGACAGCGCTTCTTCGGGGCGCAACTGCAGCACGTTGTTCACAAACGACCAGACGTCTCCGAGGTTGGCAAAAAAGTTGTTCACCCCCGTGCGCGCCAGCGAAGGCACGGCGTCCTTGTAGGCCGTGGCCACGGGCTTGAGGATCGCGGCATCCACGTCGTCGTTGAACCGGGCCATGCTGCGGTTGTAAGGCTCCAGCGGGTCGTTGGGGTTGGCACCGGGCCCGCTGGCACAGCCCGCCAGCAGCAGGGCACCCAGCACCAGGGCGCACCAGCGCAGGCCCGAGCCAGCCCACCCCGGCGATCCGTCATGGCGGGTGCGGCCCGCGGTCATCCAAGTCATCATTTTTTTCCGCCTGCGTCCGATGGCTTGCCGCCCTCTTCCGCCTTGCTGTAAAGAAACTGCCCGATCAGGTTTTCGAGCACCACGGCCGACTGGGTGGCCGTGAGGTTGTCACCCGCCGCCAGGTTCTTTTCATCGGCCCCGGCCTCGATGCCGATGTATTGCTCGCCCAGCAGGCCGCTGGTCAAGATCTTCAGGGAGCTGTCCTTGGGGAAAGCGTATTGCTTGTCCAGCTCCAGCGTCACGCGCGCCTGGAAGGTTTTGTCATCGAACGTGATCGACTCCACCCGCCCGACCACCACCCCGGCACTGCGCACCGCGGCCTTGGGCTTGAGGCCGCCAATGTTGTCGAAGCGCGCGGTCACGCGGTAGCCGGTCTGGAAATTCAGGTGCAGCAGGTTGGCCGACTGCAGCGCCAGAAACACCAGCGCGGCGGCGCCGAGCATGACAAACAGGCCCACCCAGAGATCGTTTTTGGATTGTTGCATCGTGCTTTCCTTGTGACGCCGGCGTGGCCCGCGTCAGATACTGAACATCATGGCCGTGAGGACGAAGTCCAGCGCCAGCACTGCCAGCGAGGCCATCACCACGGTGCGCGTGGTGGCACGCGAAACCCCTTCGGGCG
>DAOPUP010000099.1:0-7789 GCA_035350655.1 Acidovorax sp.
ACCATCCACCTGCGCGACGTGCCCATCACGCGCAACGGCAAGATCGGCTTTCAGGTTGAAAACGTCATGGCCTCGGTGGCGGCCGCCTGGGGCGCCGGCCTGCCCTGGCAGACCATTCGCCGCGGTCTTTCGGGCTTTGTGAACGACAGCGACAACGCCCCGGGCCGCTTCAACCTCATGGACTTCAAGGGCGCCACGGTGATCGCCGACTACGGCCACAACCCCGATGCCATGCGCGCCCTGGTGCAGGCCGTGGAGGCACTGCCTGCCAAGCGCCGCAGTGTGGTGATCAGCGGTGCCGGCGACCGCCGCGATGAAGACATCCGCGCCCAAACCGTCATTCTGGGCGCCGCGTTCGATGACGTGATTCTTTACCAGGACGCCGCCCAGCGCGGCCGCAGCGATGGCGAGGTGATTGCCCTGCTGCGCGAGGGCCTGGAAGGCGCCAGCCGCACCCGGCACGTAGAAGAAATTTATGGCGAGTTCGTCGCCATTGATGCAGCTCTGGACCGACTGCACCCCGGCGATCTGTGCCTGGTGCTGGTGGACCAGGTGGAAGAAGCACTGGCGCACCTGGCCAAGCGCTGCGCTGAAACAGGGGTGGCCGCATGACGGCGGCACGCCACTGGCTCGCAGTGGCCGGGGGCCTGCTGGCCGCCTGCACCCTGCTGTCTGGCCACGCGCTGGCGGCATCGGGTGAAAAAATCGGCACCGTGGACACGGCCTTCCAATGGATCGGCCGCGACCACGACATCATCGTGGAAGCCTATGACGACCCCGGCGTGCAGGGCGTGACCTGCTATGTCTCGCGCGCCCGCATCGGCGGCGTCAAGGGCACGCTCGGACTGGCCGAAGACCGCGCGGAGGCATCGATTGCCTGCCGCCAGGTGGGAGCCATCAGCATCCCCCAGCCGCTCAAAAAGCAGGAAGAAGTGTTCAGCGAGCGCATGTCCATCCTGTTCAAGCGCCTGCGCATCGTGCGCATGGTGGACCCCGCGCGCAACACGCTGGTCTACCTCACGTATTCGGAAAAGCTGATCGACGGCTCGCCCCAGAACAGCGTCACCGCCGTGCCGGTGGACCGCGCCGTGCCCATCCCGCTGCGCAAATGAAGCGGGGGTGCAACGCCCCCGATTTTTGGATCAAATAAGCCTGCAGCGCCTACAAATAAAGCACTTTAAGCTATTGATTAAATAGCATATCAACCCTGCGCAGCAATCTGGCGCAGCGCCTGCTCGAACACCGCCACCGGCTGGCCGCCCTGGATCAGGTGGTGGTCATTGATGATGATCGCGGGCACCGAATGAATGCCCTGCTGCTGATAGAACTGCTCGCGCTCGCGCACCTCGCTGGCATAGCGGTCTGAGGCCAGCAGTTCGCGGGCAGCATCGGGGTTCAACCCCACCTCGCCCGCCACGCGCACCAGCACCTCGTGGCTACCGGGGTTCTGGCCGTCGGTGAAATAGGCCTTGAACAGCGCATGTTGGAGGACCCGCTGCAGACCCTGCGTCTCGGCCCAGTGCAGCAGGCGGTGGGCATCGAAGGTGTTGTAGATGCGGCGGGCCTTGTCCAGGCCGAAGGTGAAGCCCAGTTCGGCTCCCCGGGCGGCAATGGCCTCGCCGTTGCGCTGGCTTTGCTCCAGCGAAGCGCCGTATTTTTGCTGCAGATGTTCGCCAATGTCCTGGCCTTCCGGTCCCATCTGCGGGTTCAGCTCGAAGGGCTGGAAATGCAGGTCGAGCGCGACTTCATCCTTGAGCCGGTCTGCCGCCTGCTCCAGCGCCCGAAGGCCGATGGCGCACCAGGGGCAGGAAAGGTCAGAAACAAAATCGATCTTGAGGGTGGTGGGCATGGGTCAAGTCTGTGGATGGCAAGCCAAGATGGTAGGACCGGCTTCAAAACCGCGGAGGCCGCAGGCTTAATGAGGTGCTTCGATAGCCATTGAAGTTCGCCCCAACCAGAACGTGCTGCGAGTATCACACCACCATGGGCGTTGCTGCGCCATCCATCGTCAGGACCACACCCGTGACATAGCTTGCACGCTCGGACGCCAAAAACAGCACCACGTTGGCGACCTCCTCCGGCTGTGCCAAGCGACCCAGCGGCACGTTGCTCGTCGCCTGCGCAAGCGCTTCCTGTTCCGAGATGTTGTGCATGCGTGCCGTTGCGATCATCCCCGCCTGCAATCGCTCTGTGTGGGTAGCGCCCGGGTTGACGGCATTCACGCGCACGCCCTTCGGTCCGTAGGCAGCCGCCATGCCCGCGCTCATGAGCATCAGCGCCGCATTGGCGGCTCCGCCAGGCATATGGATGGGGCTGGCGACCTTTCCTCCTGCACCCACCACATTGACGATGGCTCCCTGGCCCCGTGCACCCATCTTCTTGACCACCAGATCCACCATGTGGACGTAGGTGAAGAATTTGGCGTTCATCGCATCGTGCCAGGCCTGCGCGCTCAGCTCCTCGGGCGGAGTGCGCCGAGCAGCCCCTGCAGAATTGACCAGCACATCGACATCACCAAATGCAGCTTCGGCAGCAGCCAGGGCCTGGGCCGCCAACTCAGGCTGCTGCAAGTCGGCTGCATGGATGCTGATGCGCTCAGCGCTGCTCTTCACAGACGCGGACAATTGATGGCGTGCTGCCTCCAGATGTTCGGTGCTGCGCGATACCAGACTGACCCGCGCCCCTTCGGCCAGAAACGCCGCAGCGCAGGCATAGCCAATACCTTTGCTGCCACCGGTGATGAGGACATGTTTGTCCTTGAGTTTCAGGTCCATTGGAGTGCTCTGAGGTTTGCTTTGATGTAGGGAATGACAGGCACAAAGAGCGTCACTCGATGGAAATGCCAGCCGCTTTCACAACGGCGCCATACCGATCCAGGTCGCGCTTGATTTCATCACGGTAATGCTCGGCTGTGCCAGGTGTTGGCTCGATGCCCATGACGCGCAGCTTCTCGCGCACCGCCGCGTCGTTCAGGACAGCGTTCAGCTCCGTGTTGAGTCGCGTGATGACCGCCGCAGGCGTACCCACCGGCGCCAGCAAGCCCACCCAAGAGTTGACGACGAAGTCAGGCACACCGCTCTCGACAAACGTGGGTACATCGGGCAAAGCACTGGTGCGTTGCGCGCTCGACACCGCAATGGCTTTGAGTTTGCCGGACTTGATGTGCCCGTGGGCGCCCGCTACCGCCGTGTACACCAGTGGAATCGTGCCCCCCAGCACATCGGTCATGGCTTGACCACCGCCCTTGTAGGGCACATGGGTCAGATTGGCGCCGGTGCGGATCTTGAGCAGTTCACCGGCAATGTGGGGGGTGCCACCGGTGCCAGAGGTTCCAAATGACAAGCCTCCTGGTTGGGTCTTCGACAATGCAATCACATCGGCCAGACCTTTGACCGGCACGCTGGGGTTCGCCACGAGAACCAGGGTGGCATCACCAATCTTGCCGATCGGCGCGAAGTCTTTGGCCGTATCAAAAGGCAGTTTGGAAAACACGTGCGGATTGATGACCATGGTGCCGTCAAAACCCAGCACCAGGGTGTAGCCATCTGCAGGCGCCGATTTGGCCAGCGCGGTGCCAATGTTTCCCGAGGCACCTGGCTTGTTGTCCACCACGACCTGCTGGCCCAGGCGCCTGCCAAGATTTTCTGCAATCAGACGCCCGCTGGTGTCCGTGACGCCCCCTGGTGTGAAAGGAACAATCAGCCGGATGGGCTTGCTGGGCCAGACGTCCTGCGCATGCGCGGGCGTTGGCATCCCAGCCGTCGCGCCCAGACACAGCAGGGCGGCCAGGGCCACCAGCTTGCGCCGATTTTGCACAGCGGGCGCAAGGGGCGCATTGGCGCATTGGGTGAGGTAAGAGTAAGGCTTCATGGTGGTCTCCGTCGTGTTGTGCTTGTAGCTGTCATGTCGATGTGGTGGCGGGAATCAGCGGGTGCCCGGCGCAGTGCCGGCGCCCGCCTCGCGGCTCATGGCGTCTCGGCGTACTGGCGCTCAAACGCCCAGACATCCCCAAAGCCCATGAGCTGAGTCAATTCCGAAAATGGCATCAAACCGGCATCGCTCTTCACCGATGAGCCCGTGCGCTGAAACTGTGCATACACCGTCTTCATCGCCTGAGTGGCCGCCAAAAGGGCCGTAACCGGAAAGATGGCGAGCTTGTAGCCAATGGCTTCCAGCTCACCTTGCGACAGGACAGGCGTTCGCCCGCCCTCGACCATATTGGCCAGCAGGGGCTTGCCTACGCTTTGGCCGATCTTTCGCATCTCTTCCTCGCTCTCCGGTGACTCGACAAAAAGCACGTCTGCCCCGGCGCGGGCGTAAGCCTCTGCTCTGCGAAGGGCCTCATCGAGACCGAGGCTGGTACGGGCGTCTGTTCGCGCAATGACCAGAAAATCGGCGGAACGGCGGCTGTCCACAGCGACGCGAATCTTGCGCACCATGTCTTCCATGGGAATGACCCGGCGGCCGGGGGTATGTCCACATTTTTTGGGGTACTCCTGGTCTTCCAGTTGAATGGCCTGGGCTCCAGCGGCTTCATAGCCTTGCACCGTGTGGCGCACGTTGAGCAAGCCACCGTACCCCGTATCACCATCCGCGATCAGGGGTGAGCGAGCCATGCCAGCCATGGCCTTCACGCGCCCCACCATGTCCGAATAAGTGGCCAACCCGGCATCTGGCAAGCCCATGTGAGAGGCCACCGTGCCGAAGCCCGTCATGTACAGGGCATCAAACCCAAAGGTGTCTGCCAGTCGCAGCGAGACCATGTCGTACACCCCGGGGGCAATGACCAGCCCAGGCTGGGTGAGGCGTTGGCGCAGGGTGGGTGGAGAGGGCACAGGCGTCATGGGGGAGAGGGCGAATTCAGACATGGCGGTGGAGAGGATGTGTTGCAAGCAAAGTTTTGTCAGAGAGCTATTGCACAGTGCGTGCCAGTAAGCACCGTTGCAGTAAGCCGTTGATTTGATTGGATATCCGCAGGGGAACCAAAGCACCAGCAGCGCATGCGTTGCATTAATTATCAAAATGTTTCAAATATTTGTTTCATTGATAAATCAATGAAACACAATCATCTTTCATTGAAACGCTTTTCCGGCCCAGCGCCAACGCTACGCCTCACGCCCATGCCACCCTCCGCCACCCCGCTTGCCGGTCGTCCTCGCCTGTGTTTCATGAGCTACCGCCAGATCCGGCTCCTGGCCATGCCCATCGTGGCTGAATACGGGGGCCGAGCGGAGATCGAGGTGATCGATGGCAGCTTCGAGGCAGCTCTTGACCTGGCTCGCAAGCGCCTGGACAGTGGGCTGGTGGATGTCTTTGTCAGTGCAGGCTCGAATGCGAGCCTGCTGCGCAGCGGGATCAGTGCACCCGTGGCCACGATCCAGTTGAGCGGCTTTGACATCCTGCAGGCACTCATCAAGGCGAGCGCGACCGCTGATCGGGTTGGCATCGTGATGTACGGCCACACCCTGCCCGAACTCGAGTCCATCAAGGGTCTGCTGAACATCGACATTCATCAGTACGCTTACCAGACGCCCGACTCCGCCCGTGAGTGCATCCGCCAGTTGCATAGCGACGGGATCGGCGTGGTCGTGGGCTCCAGCCTCGTGGTGGAGCTGGCAGAAAATGCGGGCTTGGTCGGATTGCTGGCGTATTCGCATACCAGCATCCGCCAAGGCTTTGAAGACGCACTGGAGTTGGCGCGGGTGGCTCAGCTGGAGGCTGGGCGATACGACCAGCTCAACACGGTGCTGCACACCTTGCAAGAGGCTGTGCTGGCGGTCAACCAGTCTGAGCAAATCATTGCCATCAACCCCGCGATGCAGCGCATTTTGGGGCTGGCACGCTCGCCTCGGCTGGGGGAGCCACTGGCGTCCCTCACCACCGATCTGACGTTGCGCGAGACACTGGAGCGCAGCCAGCCAGAGCATGGCGTGGTATTGCGCCTGCAAGGCCGCGACTGGATTGCCAATCGCACACCCATCCATGAAAACGGCCAGACCATTGGCGCAGCGCTGACGCTGTACGACGCGCGCACCATCCACGAGGCAGACAACAGCTTGCGCATTCAGCATCGCCGCAGCGACCATGCGGCGCACCATCGATTTGAAAGCCTGGCGGGGCAAGCTCCGGCATTTTTGCAGGCCATCGCCAGAGCCCGCCGTTATGCAGCCACCGATTTCAGCGTATTGATCACCGGCGAAAGCGGTACCGGCAAAGAGCTCTTTGCGCAGGCCATTCATAACGCAGGCCCCAGGGCGCGCCAGCCCTTTGTGGCCATCAACTGCGCCGCATTCCCTGAAATGCTGCTGGAAAGCGAGCTTTTTGGGCACGAGGAAGGCGCTTTCACCGGTGCCCGCCGAGGCGGCAAGCGCGGGCTGTTTGAAGCGGCCCACACGGGAACCTTGTTCCTCGACGAAATCGGCGACATGCCGCTCACGCTGCAAACGCGCTTGTTACGCGTGTTGCAGGAACGGCGCATCACCCGCTTGGGGTCCATCACGTCCATTCCGGTCGACGTTCGCGTGATTGCGGCAACCCACCAGCCGCTGCTGCAGATGGTAAGTGCGCGCCAATTTCGTCAAGACCTGTACTTCCGCCTCAACACCCTCACGCTGGGATTGCCCGCACTGCGTGATCGCGGGGGCGATGTCCGAACCCTGGCCGAGCGTTTGCTCGCCCAAAGCCTGACCCGGGTCGGTGTATCGGGCATCGCAGCCGCCCAGGTGTTAGGCCATTTGGGCGACGCCATGGCGCAACACCAGTGGCCCGGCAATGTGCGTGAGCTTGCGAACATGTGTGACCGCATCGCGGTGTATCTGTCGCAGTACCACCGAATCGAAACGGTGGAGTGGGAGGAGCTGCGACATGAATGCCCGGAACTCTTTGCAGCCTCACTGCACATCGAACGAACTCCGGCTGCCGCAGTGCCTCAACCACAGCCAAAAGATCGACACGCACTTGCACTTGCCGCGCTGGAGCGCCATGGCGGACGCCCCGGCGCAGCCGCTGCAGAGCTGGGTATCAGCCGGTCCACTTTCTGGCGTTGGTGTCGGTAATCCATTCACAGGCCAGCCGACATGGCAGAAGCACCCGCCTCTGAAAGACGGCCTGATCGGGGTCGGGAGGAGTAGCGGGCGGCTGAAATACTCACGCGCTGAAGGCTTGTGAAGGCCTGGTCCTGCACCCCTAAGCCATCCCCCGCAACGCCGTCTTCAGCACCTTCCCGTAGCTGTTCTTGGGCAGCGCATCCACCCACCGATACGCCTTGGGCCGCTTGAAGCGCGCGATATGGTCGTGGCACAGGGCGTCAAGCGCCGCGTCGGCCACCGGCCCGGCGTTGCCCGCCACGAGGAACGCGACCACCACCTCGCCCCAGTCGGCATCGCGCTGGCCGATCACGGCCACCTCGCGCACCTGCGGGTGCAGCAGCAGCACTTCTTCGACCTCGCGCGGGTAGATGTTGGAGCCGCCCGAGATGATCACGTCCTTGGACCGGTCTTTGAGCGTGAGAAAGCCGTCGCCGTCCAGTTGCCCCAAGTCGCCGGTGCAGAGCCAGCCATCGCGCAGGGTCTGGGCCGTGGCTTCAGGGTTGTTCCAGTAGCCGGGCATCACGGTCTCGCCGCGCACCACCACCTCGCCCGTTTCCCCCGCAGGCACAGGCTGGCCCGCGGCGTCCACCACACGCACCTCGACCAGCGACTGCGCCACGCCGACCGAGACCATGCGCTCGGCCCAGCGCGGGTGGTTGCGGTCGGCCAGTTGGACGCGCGCGAGGGCGGTGATGGTCATC
>DAOPUP010000100.1:0-7765 GCA_035350655.1 Acidovorax sp.
TGCCCGCCGAGCCGCTGGCCCGGGCCCAGGTGCGGGCTTTGGCCCAGATGGTGGCGTGCGAAATGCACCCACCCAACAACCTGCGGGTGCTGAACTATCTGGGGCAAACGCTGAAGGTGGACGAAGCCGGCAAGAACGCCTGGTACAGCCACTGGGCCCGCAGCGGGCTGGAGGCCTTCGAGCGCCAGTTGGTGCTGCTGGCGCAGCAGCGCGCAGCGCAGGGCCTGGCACCGTCCGTGTATTGCTGGGGCGCTGCCCCCACGCTGGCCGACTGCTGCCTGGTGCCGCATGTGTTCAATTGCCAGCGTTTCAACGTCCCTTTGCAAGGCCTGCCGCTGACCATGGCCGCCTTTGCTGCCTGCATGGCGCTGCCCGCATTCCAGCAGGCGCAGCCCTCGGCCTGCCCTGACTACCAGCCATGAACAAGGCATGACCAAGCCATGACCCAGCCCTCCCGCATTCCCCACGACTGGCTGCAGCCGCAATGGCCGGCGCCTGCCGGTGTGCGCGCCCTGTGCACCACGCGGGCGGGCGGTGTCAGCACCGGCCCCTGTGCCAGCCTGAACCTGGGCAGCCATGTGGGCGATGACCCGTCGGCAGTGCAGGCCAATCGGCAGCGGCTGCAGGCGGTGGTGCAGGGCGCCACCCCGGGCGCCCGGGCCGTGTTTCTGAACCAGGTGCACGGCACGGCGGTGGCCACCATCAACCCCGCCACACCCGACGGCACCGAGGCCGATGCCTGCGTGGCCACGCAGCCGGGCGCGGTCTGCACCATCATGGTGGCCGATTGCCTGCCCGTGCTGCTGGCCCATGGCTCGGGCGCGGTGGTGGGCGCGGCCCACGCGGGCTGGCGCGGGCTGGCCGGAAAAGGCGGGGTGGGTGTTCTGGAGGCGGTTTTTGAGCGTTTTAAGGCTCTAGCCCTTTCTGATAAAGCGCTAGCAGCTATCAAAAATGAAGCAAATGGAATGCTGGCAGCGCACACGATGGCATGGCTGGGGCCCTGCATTGGCCCCACCGCCTTTGAGGTGGGCGCAGAGGTGCGCGAGGCTTTTTGCAGCCATCACCCGGCAGCCTTGGCGTGCTTTGTGCCACTGGGCCAAGGCAAGTTTCTGGCCGATCTGGCGGGGCTGGCGCGTCTGCGACTGCGCGCGCTGGGCGTTAAGCAGATCTATGGCAACGACAGCACGGCACCCTGGTGCACCGTGGGCAATGCCTCACGGTTCTTTTCGTACCGGCGCGACCAGCTGGCTCTCGGCGGCAGCGGCCGCATGGCCGCCTGCATCTGGCGCGACTGAATCGGCTGTCTCTGCACCTGGCGTTGTCCCCGCAACCGGTGGCTGGGGCGTTTGCCCGTGCGATTGGCTGTGCGTTTGCGCCGCCAGCTTCTCGTCATAAGCGGCCTGCTCGGCCTGATCGCGTGCCCGCAGGGCCCGCTTGCGCGACGGCGTGCCCAGGATATACGCCACGATGCCCATCGGCAGCAGCCCATACAGCACAAACGTGAAGAAAGCGCCCAGCACGCTGCCGGTGCTGCTGGTGGCTTCGGCCACCGCCATCATGAGGATGACATACAGCCAGGTGATGATTACAAGGTACATGAGCAAAGGAGCAAAAGAGCGAAAGACGCTGGTGAACATTGCGTTGCGGCAGCAGGTGGGCAACAATGGTGCCGAGATCCCGTGCGATCGACCAACCATTGAGGAAGCAGCATGAATTCTGAAGCACTCTGGGCTCAAGGCGCCCAGCAATTCCAGCAGATTTTCGGGGATAGCTGGACAAAGGCATTGCAGTCCTTTCAGTCTGCCGACGTGGCGGGCGGCATGCCAGGGGCCGCGCCCCTGCAGTTTTCGTCGACCAAGCTGCAGGCGCTGCAACAGCAATATCTTCACGATGCCAAGGAATTGTGGGCCCAGGGCCTGCAGGCCGCCCCCGAAATCAAAGACCGGCGCTTCACCGGTGAGGGCTGGGCCACCAACCCGGTAGCCTCTTTCTCGGCCGCCGCTTACCTGCTCAACGCCCGCACCCTGATGGGCCTGGCCGACGCGGTGGAGGCCGACGCAAAGACCCGTGCCCGCATCCGCTTTGGCGTAGAGCAATGGATGGCCGCCATGGCGCCCAGCAATTTTTTGGCCTTCAACGCCGAGGCACAGAAGAAAGCCATTGAGACCAAGGGCGAGAGCATTGCCAAAGGCATGCAGAACTTGTTGCACGACATCACCCAGGGCCATGTGTCGATGACCGATGAAAGCCTGTTCGAGGTGGGCCGCAACGTGGCCACCACCGAGGGCGCCGTGGTGTTTGAAAACGAGCTGTTCCAGCTGCTCGAATACAAGCCGCTCACCACCAAGGTGTTCGAGCGGCCGTTTCTGCTGGTGCCGCCGTGCATCAACAAGTTCTACATCCTCGATCTGCAGCCCGAAAACTCGCTGATCCGCTATGCCGTGGAACAGGGCCACCGCACCTTTGTGGTGAGCTGGCGCAATCCCGACGATTCCCTGGCCCACAAAACCTGGGACGACTACGTGGAAGACGGCGTGATGGCCGCCATCGACGTGGTGCAAAACATCACCTCCGCCGAACAGATCAATGCCCTGGGCTTTTGCGTGGGCGGAACCATCCTGAGCAATGCACTGGCCGTGCTGGCAGCGCGCGGCGATGAGCCCGTGGCCAGTGCCACCTTTTTGACCACGCTGATCGACTTCACCGACACCGGCATCCTGGATGTGTTCATCGACGAAGGGATGGTGAAGTACCGCGAGATGCAGCTGGGCAAAGGCGGCCTCATGAAAGGGCAGGACCTGGCCTCGACCTTCAGCTTCTTGCGCCCCAATGATCTGGTGTGGAACTACGTGGTGGGCAACTACCTCAAGGGCGAAACGCCGCCACCCTTTGACCTGCTTTACTGGAACAGCGACAGCACCAACCTGCCGGGCCCGTTCTACGCCTGGTACCTGCGCAACTTCTACCTCGAAAACAACCTGGTCAAGCCCGGCAAGCTCACCGTGTGCGGCGAGAAGATGGATCTTTCCAATCTTACGCTGCCGGTTTATGTCTACGGCTCGCGCGAAGACCACATCGTGCCCATCAACGCCGCCTACGCGTCCACCCAGGTGCTACCCGGCAAAAAACGCTTTGTGATGGGCGCCTCGGGCCATATCGCCGGGGTCATCAACCCGCCCGCCAAAGGCAAGCGCAGCCACTGGATTCGCGCCGACGGCAAGCTGCCCGCCACCCTCGACCAATGGCTGGAAGGCGCCACCGAGCACCCTGGCAGCTGGTGGACCGACTGGTCCGGCTGGCTCAAGGGCCATGCCGGTAAGCAGATTGCAGCGCCCAAGGGCTACGGCAAAGGTGCACGGTTCAAGGCCATCGAGCCGGCGCCCGGCCGCTATGTCAAGGAAAAGGCATGATTTCAAAGCGCTAAAAATGGCTGCGAGAATCTGAAAGCACCCGCCGGGGCACGAACGCCCCCCCCGCACCGATCCACCTCGAAAGGACTATCCATGGAAGACATCGTCATTGTTTCAGCCGCCCGCACCGCCGTGGGCAAATTTGGTGGCGCACTGGCCAAGACCCCCGCCACCGAACTGGGCTCCATCGTGATCCGCGAGGCCATCGCGCGCGCCGGGCTCTCATCCGACCAGATCGGTGAAGTCATCATGGGCCAGGTGCTGGCGGCAGGCGTGGGTCAAAACCCCGCGCGCCAGGCCTCCATGAAGGCGGGCGTGGCCAAGGAAACGCCCGCCCTCACCATCAACGCAGTGTGTGGCTCGGGACTCAAATCGGTCATGCTGGCCGCCCAGGCCGTGGCCTGGGGCGACAGCGAGATCGTGGTGGCCGGCGGCCAGGAAAACATGAGCCTCTCGCCCCACGTGCTCAACGGCTCGCGTGATGGCCAGCGCATGGGCGACTGGAAGATGGTCGACTCGATGATCGTCGATGGCCTGTGGGATGTGTACAACCAGTACCACATGGGCATCACGGCCGAAAACGTGGCCAAGGCCTATGGCATTACCCGCGACATGCAGGATGCGCTGGCCCTGGGCAGCCAGCAAAAGGCCGCCGCCGCGCAAGATGCAGGCAAGTTCGCCGATGAAATCGTGGGCGTGAGCCTGGCCCAGAAAAAGGGCGACCCCATCGTGTTCAACGCCGACGAATACCTGAACCGCAAAACCAGTGCCGAAGTGCTGGCCGGTCTGCGCCCGGCCTTCGACAAGGCCGGCAGCGTGACGGCGGGCAACGCCTCTGGCATCAACGATGGCGCCGCCGCCGTGGTGGTGATGAGCGCGAAGAGGGCAGCCGCCCTGGGCCTCAAACCCTTGGCACGCATTGCCGCTTTTGGCACTTCCGGTCTGGACCCGGCCACCATGGGCATGGGCCCCGTGCCTGCTTCGCGCAAGGCGCTGCAGCGCGCGGGCTGGAACGCCGCCGATGTGGACCTGTTCGAGCTCAACGAGGCTTTTGCCGCCCAGGCCTGTGCTGTGAACAAGGAACTGGACATCGACCCGGCCAAGGTGAACGTGAACGGTGGCGCCATCGCCATCGGCCACCCCATTGGCGCTTCTGGCTGCCGCATCCTTGTCACCTTGCTGCACGAAATGCAGCGCCGTGATGCCAAAAAGGGGCTGGCGGCGCTGTGCATTGGCGGTGGCATGGGCGTGTCTCTGGCGCTCGAGCGCTAAAGGCCGCAAGGCGCTGCTGCGCAGGCGCCTTCGTACAAAGCAAAGTCCGAACGTGGTCGCAAGGCAATGGTTGCTTGCGCCGCGTGCGGCGGATCAAAAGGACTAGTGGTCCGCTTCTTCAAAAACCAGTGAAGGCACCGACATCACGCGTGCCGTGCTGGCCAGGCTGTCGATCAGGCGATTGGCAAAGTAGCTGCTTTCAGTGTCGGGCTCCAGGGCCGCCACGGCCAGGTTGGCCAGGCCCTGATTGAGCGGTACATAGAAGCTGCCGGCGGGCGCATCGATGGCAGTGCGCACCGGCGTCACCTGGCTGCGGACGATGCCGGCATTGCCTGCAGCCCTGCCGGATTGCACGTTCTCGCGTTCACTGGTGTCGCGCGCGGGTTCACTGTAGGTTTCGGCCAGCAGCGTGCCAGGTTCGGCAACGCGCAGCACTTGCACGCCCAACCATTGCAACCGCTCTACCGCGGTGGTGGCGCTGGCCGCCAGCCAGTAGCCGCAGGGTCGGGCACGTGATTTGACAGACTGCAGGGCAAGTGATGAATTCCAGTCCACCGTCAACCGGCGGTCAGCACCTGTCACCGGATTGAGCAGGGTCAGCTCTCGCTGCGTGGGCGTGGCCTGTGCCTCCACCACAACCTGGCCATGGCAGGCCTTGGAGGCCGTATCCCGTGCGACGAAAGAGCGCACCTGCTCCAGGTTGCTGGCGCGCTCTGCAGTGCTGCGCAGGGCACTGGTCATGGCGGTGACCTGCGTGTGGACGCGGCGCTGTATATGCATGCGTCCGATGCCGACGCCACGGGTTTCAATCAGCACACTGACTGCGTTTTTCAGGCCATTCACGTTGCGTCCCGTGTCAGGCTGTGTGCGCCCCATGGAGATGCGTCGATCGTCTGGCTGGGTTGAAGTGGTGTAGTACCAATCGCTTGTCAAGCCTTGGGATTGGAGTGCGTCGACCATGGGCTTGTGATACCACTCCTGGGAGGCCTTGGTCAGGAACTCGGGGTAGTTGGCGGTCGTGGCGTATTGCAGCAGGGCGTCATGGCGCTGAATGGCATTGAATTTTTGCAGGTAGCGTCCGGCCACGGTGAACTCGTGTGCATCGAGCACCAGGATGGGGCGGTAATTGCGCACCACGCGCGCCAATGCCTGCGCTTCGGGCGTGTTCAGAAGCAGGTGGTCGCGGTTCATGTCCACGCCATTGGCCGTTGCGCGACCGCCGCTGGCGGCTCCGTCGGGGTTGGCCCGGGGAATCACCACCACGTTGATGCGATCGAGCAGGGGCTCGAGCAGGCCTTGCGCAAGTTCCCTGGCGATCACCAGCAGCGCTTCGCTGCCTGCGGGTTCATCGCCGTGCTGCTGGCCAATCAGCACGACGGTGGAGCGGCCATTGGCTTCCAGCTGGGCCACCTCCGTGCCCTCGGCCCGGGTCAGGAGCAGACCCCAAAGAGGTTCACCGCGCTGCGATGCGCCCAGTTGGAGAACGCTGGCGCGCGTTGCGTTGCGTGGCGCGGCCTGGGCCAGGTCACGCAGCCATTGCCCCAATTCGGCGTTGGTGGTGAAGCTTTGCCGCTCAGGCGCCAGTCCGGGTGTACTGTATTGGGTGGGTGGTTCGGCAAAACGCGCCGCGACAGCCGGGCCGTAGGGCGCGACTGCCACTGTGTCCGCGGCAGCTGCCATGGGTGCACGGGACTGAACCGGAGTGTCCACCGCGTTGTCGCGCGCCTGCCCCAGCGGCACTGGAACTGCGGTGGCACGTTGCACGCGTGGCTGGGTGGGCGCTGTCTGGGTGCTGGGCCAAGGGGGGAGCGGGGTGCTCGCACATGCGGACAGCAGCACAGCCACGAGGGCAAGGGCGCTGCGCGACGGCATGCGGTGCGCAGTCAAACGCGCTGACTGCGTGGCAACGGCAGCGGTGGAGGCCATAAGAGGGGAGTGCTGGGTCATGGTGTGTTCGCAAGGGAGCCTGACTGACTTGGCGCGATGTTAACTGCGTGCACCAGAGGCACTGTGTCGATGCGTGCGAATCACGCCCCATGCCCAAGGTCAGTCATCGGCTTTCCTGAACCCGATCTGTCCGCACCTGCAGCCCGGCCAGCCGTGTGGCGGAGCAAGCCCCTTGGGCTTGCGCCACACCGCCGGCGACTGCGGTGCGGGAGTGGGCGTACGGGTGGACCGAAGCGAAGCCATGGTCCGGACAGTCAGGATGGAGAAACCAGGGCCCGCAGATCCCACGGCCATGCACCTTTGCGGCCGCGGGTGAGGGCCAGAGGCGTTCCGCACGGCGCATGCCCGCCGCGTGGCAGCCGGCATGCAGCGTAAGGACTGCGTTACCGGAACCCGCGCTCAGCGGTTGAAAGAACCGCGCGAACCGCCCGGTCCGCGAGAACCGTTGCCACGGCCACCGGAACCACCGCCATAGCCGCCACCACCGCCCGAGTTGCCGCGATATCCACCGCCACCGCCTCGGCGGCCGCTGCCGGCCATGCTGTCCACGCTGGTGCGCATCGGGTCGGGCTGGCCGCCTGCTGCCGTGTGGCCTGCGTTGCGCTGGCCTGGGTTGCTGTGGCCCGAATGCGTGCCCAGGTGGGCATTGGGGCGTGGGGGTTGTGCGTCGTCGTAGCGGTTGCCGCCACCGCCTTCATAGCCGCCACCGGCGGGGCGAGCGCGCCCGCGTGCCGGCGCCTGGGCTCCACCACGCGCGCCGCCGCCCTGACCGCCACCACCGCCACCACGGCCGGAGCGGGGGCCATTGCCACCACCACCGCCGCCGCTGGCCTGGCGCGGACCGCGTTCACCACCGCCGCCGCCAGCACCCTGGCCGGCCTTGTTGGTGCGGATGCGTTCCATCATCTCGCTGCGCGCCGCCTTGGCCGCTGCCTGCATGACATCACGGCTTGGAGGCTTGCCTGCACCACCCCAGATGGTCTGGCGGCCCATGGCAATCGGTTCTGCCTTTTCGCCGGCGTCGGGACCGAAGCCTTCGATGACCTGCACGGGAATCTGCTGCTTGGTGAAGCGCTCGATATCCATCATGAAGCCTTCCTCGTCCATGCAGACCAGGCTGACGGCTTCACCGCTGT
>DAOPUP010000101.1:0-7721 GCA_035350655.1 Acidovorax sp.
CTGGTCTTGCGCCGTCTGCACCCAGGCGGCCACGTCATCGGGCTGCACCTGGGGCAACTGCACCGGCTGGGCCAGCGCCAGGGGCTGGGTGCCGGTGATGCCGACCAGCTGGTCGAGACCCAGTTTTTTCACGCGCAGGTCGTTCTCGGCGGCGATTTCCTGGGCGATGACCAGGTCGTAGCGGGCCTGGGCCTCGCGCGAATCGGTGACGGTCGAGGTGCCGACCTCGAAATTGCGCCTGGCAAAGGCCAGTTGTTCGGAGACCGCTGTCTTTTGCGCCTGCACAAAGCTGAGCGTGTCCTGGGCGGCCAGCACGTCAAAGTATGCCTGGCTCACGCGCACCAGCAGATCCTGCGTGGCGGCGTCGAGTTGGGCGCGTGCCAAGTCGATGCCGCGTTGCCCTTGCTCGAAACCGATGCGGTTGGCCGGGCGGTACAGCGGCTGCGATGCGCTCAACCCTGCATTTTGCGTGGTGGCGTTGAGTTCCAGTTTCGGGCGCGTGACTTCGGTGTTGGCGCGGGAGACGCCGGCCGACAAGCCGGCACTGGGCAGCAGGCCCGCACGGGCCTGCTCGGCGCGGCTGGAGGCCGCATCGAGCTGCAGCTTGGCCGCCTGCCACACGGTGTCGTATCCGCTGGCCGCCTCCACCAGCTGCAATAGGCTCTGGGCCTGCGCTGGCGCGCACAGGGCGGCGGTGAGCGCCAGGGTCAGGGGAAGAAGCCGAAGCGGGTTCATGGAGAGGTCCTTGAGGTCCTTGAGGTCGTTGTGCGCGCCCTGCGGAGCCGGCACGGTGGTCGGCGCCAGCTCGGCTTGTCAGTACCGCGGTACGCTGGCATCGTGTTCGCGGGACCAGGCATCGATGCCGCCCGTGATGTTGGCCAGCTGGGCAAAACCCTGCTGCTCCAGGAATGCCGCCACGCGCAGGCTTCGGGCACCGTGGTGACACAGGCAGGCCAGCGGCCGCGAGGGGTCGAGTTCGGTCAGCCGGCCGGTCAGCTCGCCCATGGGAATCGCCACCAGCTCAAACCCGTCGGGGCGCACGCTGGCGGTTTGCAGTTCCCAGGGCTCGCGCACATCCAGCACCAGGGGCCGGCCCTGGGCAGCGGCCTGCGCCAGCCATTCGGACAGCTGCGCGGGTCGGACATGGTCAATCATGCAGAGCTCCTGGGCGCTGTATCAGAAAGAAAAGCCCGAGGGTTCGGCAAAGCCGACCAGGCGCGGTGCCATGGTGTCCCAGGGCTGGGTGGTGTCAAAACGCTCACCGGTGCGGCGCACCAGGGTGAAGCGCATGACGGGTTCCTGGCCCACGATGGCGCCCAGGCGGCCCCCTTCGCGCAGCTGGGGCAGCAGGGTTTTCGGGACTTCGGCCACGGAGCCGCTGAGCACGATCACATCGAACGGGCCTTCCGGCAGGGCATCCTGGGCGCCGTCGGCCACGCGCACCTGGGCGTTGGTGATGCCGGCGCGCTGCAGGTTGGTGCGCGCCAGATCGGCCAGGGCGGGCACGATTTCCAGGGAGAGCACGCTGGCGGCCTTGCGGGCCAGCAGCGCGGCCATGTAACCCGAACCTGCACCGATTTCGAGCACGCGGTCGCTCGGCAAAATCTTCAGGTCTTGCAGCATGCGGGCCTCGACCCGGGGCGGCAGCATGCTGTGGCCCAGGCGCACGGCTTCTTCTGCATTGCTGCCCAGCAGGGGCACCTCAAGATCCATGAAGGCCAGATTGCGGTGGGCTGCGGGCACGAAGTCTTCGCGGTGCACATCGGCCAGCAGGTCCAGCACGCCGGCGTCCAGCACATTCCAGGGGCGGATCTGCTGCTCGATCATGTTGTAGCGGGCCTGTTCAATCGGGTCGCTGATGTTGGCAGACGTGTTCAGAGGCATGTTCATGGAATCTCTCCAGGGGAAGGCGGGTCAGGACAAACCCTTGATTTTAGGGGGCACGGTGGCTGGCTGGCCGCGGCCCAGGCGGGCAAGTGCCCAGCGGGCCAGGTCGTCCATGTAGCAATACACCACCGGAACCACCACCAGCGTCAACAGCGACGAGGTGATCACGCCGCCGATCACGGCCTGGCCCATGGGCGCACGCTGTTCGGAGCCCTCGGACAGCGCAAACGCCAGCGGCACCATCCCAAAGATCATGGCCAGCGTGGTCATGAGGATGGGGCGCAGCCGCACGCGGGCGGCCAGCAGCAGGGCCTCGGCCCGGGGCAGGCCGGGCACGGTATGGCCTGCCTCGTCGATATGCTCCTCGCGGGCGCGGATGGCAAAGTCCACCAGCAAGATGGCGTTCTTGGTGACCAGGCCCATGAGCATGACCACGCCGATGATGGAGAACATCGACAAGGCGGAGCGGAACATCAGCAGCGCCAGCACCACGCCGATCAGCGTGAGCGGCAACGACGTCATCAGCGCGAGCGGCTGCAAAAAGCTCTTGAACTGGCTCGCCAGGATCATGTAAATGAAGACGATGGCCAGCACCAGCGCCGAGATGGCGTAGCCAAACGATTCCGCCATGCTCTTGGTGCTGCCGCTGAACTGGTAGCTGTAGCCGGGGGGGAAAGCGATGCTGTCGAGCGATTTCTTGATGTCGCTGGACACCTCGCCCGCCGAACGGTCGGCCACGTTGGCCGTCACGGCGACCTCGCGCGTAAGGCTGCGCCGGTTGATCTGGTTGGCGCCGGTGGATTCGGTCACCCGGGCCACCTGGTTCAGGCGCACGATGCGGGTGCCCCCATCGGCCGCCGCCAGGGCAAAGGGCAGGCGCTCCAGGTCCTGGGGTGCGGTGCGGGCCTCGGGCGCCAGGCGCACATTCACGTCATAGGTCTGGTCATCGGGGGCGCGCCAGTTGCCCACCGTGGTGCCGGCCACCAGGGTGCGCAGCGAAGCGGCCAGCTGGGCCACGGAAATACCCAGGTCCGAGGCCGCGTCGCGCTGCACATCGAGCGCGATCACGGGCTTGTCGGGCTTGGCGCTGGTATCGAGGTCGACCAGGCCCGGAATGCCGCGGACCTTCTCGGAAACGATTTTCGTCAGGCGCTCGAGCTCCTGCAGATCGGGCCCCTGCAGCGAAAATTCCACCTGCTTTTGGCCGCCCACGGGGTCGAGCAGGCCGACATGCGTGACGGTGATGCCGGGCACCTGTTGCATGCGCGTGCGCAGCGCGCCCGAGAGGGTGTCCACGCTGCGGCTGCGGTCCTTGCGGTCCACCAGGCGCACATAGATGCTGGCGTACATCTTGCCCTGCGCGCTGCCGGTGTTGAGGGTGGCCAGCGTGTAGCGCACCTCGGGAAATTCGCGCAGGATGCCTTCCACCTGGCGTGCCTTGGCCTCGGTGGCTTCCAGCGAAGAGCCCACGGGCGTATAGAAGTTGACCGTGGTTTCAGAAAAATCAGCCTTGGGCACAAACTCGGTGCCCAGCAGCGGCACCATGAAAACGCTCAAGACAAAGATGGCCAGCGCAATGCCCAGGGTGGCTAATTTGTGCACCAGCGACCAGCGCAGAATGCCCTGGTAGGCCTCTGCCAGGGCATCGGTGGCGCGGTCGAACCAGCCCGTGACGCGGCCGATGGTCTTGTCGTAGAACGAGACGGGCGCGGTGCGCGGCTGTCCAGGCGTATGGGCATGGATGCTGGGGTCGTGCCAGATGCTCGACAGCATGGGGTCGAGCGTGAAGCTGACGAACATCGAAATCAGCACTGCGGCCACGATGGTGATGCCAAACTCATGGAAGAACTTGCCGATGATGCCGCCCATGAAACCGATGGGCATGAACACGGCCACGATGGACAGCGTGGTGGCCAGCACGGCCAGGCCGATCTCCTGAGTGCCGTCCATGGCCGCGTTGTAGGCGCTTTTGCCCATCTGCACATGGCGCACGATGTTCTCGCGCACCACGATGGCGTCGTCAATCAAGAGGCCCACGCACAGCGAGAGGGCCATCAGTGTGATCATGTTGATGGTGAAACCGAACAGGTTCATGAACAAGAACGTGCCGATCAGTGCAATAGGCAACGTGAGGCCGGTGATGACCGTGGAGCGCCACGAGTTCAAAAACAGAAAGACGATCAGCACCGTGAGCAAGGCGCCCTCGATCAGGGTCTGGCGCACGTTGTTCACGGCCACGCGGATGGGGCGGGCGCTGTCGCCAATGGTTTCCAGGCGCAGGCCAGGCGGCAGCTGGTTGCGCAGTTCGGCCACGGCCGCGTTCAGGCCGTCCACCACTTCGATGGTGTTTTCACCCTGCGATTTCTGCACCGACAGCAGCAGTGTGCGCTGGCCGTTGTACAGCGCCAGGCTCTCGACCTCTTGCGCGCCGTCCTGCACGCGGGCCAGTTGCTCTACGCGCACGGGTGCGCCCCCGCTGGCTTGGCCGGCGGCTCCTGTGCCCTTGCGCGTGACGATGATGCGACCAAAGTCTTCGGGCCGCTGCATGCGCGCATCGATCTGCACCACGCGTTCCTGCGCCAGTGAGCGGATGGCGCCCACGGGCAGATCCTGGTTTTCGTTGCGCACGGCAGTGGCCACCTGGTCGGGCGTGACGCCAAAGGCTTCGAGTGCCTGCGGGTTCAGATAGATGTTGATCTCGCGCTTGGTAGCGCCCACCAGGTTGACAGCGCCCACACCGCGCACGTTTTCCAGCCGCTTCTTGAGCGTCTGCTCGGCCCATGTGGTCAGCTCGACAGCGGACGGCGCCGTGGTTGCGGCCTTGTCGTCGGGCACTACCGCCAGCGACCATACGGCACGGCTGGCCGGGTCAAAGCGCAGCACGCGCGGCTCTTTGACCTCGGTGCGCAAGGTGGGGCGAACAATGGCCACCTTTTCGCGCACGTCTTCGGCCGCCTTGCGCCCGTCAATGTGCAGCTGGAACTCGATGATCACCACCGCCGTGCCTTCGTAGCTGCGCGAGGTGAGGGCGTTGATACCGGCAATCGAGTTGACGCCTTCCTCGATCTTCTTGGTGACTTCGCTTTCCACGATTTCCGGCGAAGCGCCGGGATAGTCCACCGTGACCACCACCACCGGAAAATCGATGTCGGGAAACTGGTCCACCTTGAGCCGCTGGTACGAAAACAGACCCAGCACCACGATGGCGAGCATCACCATGGTGGCGAACACCGGGTTTTTCAGGCTGACTTTGGTGAACCACATGACTGGTTACGGCGCGGCGCGCGCTGCAGGGTTTGCGGCTGTGGCCGGGGCTGGAGGCGGGTTGTCTAGGATGCGCACCGCAGTGCCCTCGCGCAGCAAGCCCATGCGCCCGGCCACTACCAGCGTGCCATCGGGCGCGCCGTCGATCGCCACCAAGGTGTCGCCCCCCACCACGGCCCGCTGGCCCGTCTTTACGGGCAGGTACACCACGCGGCCGTTCTGCACTGCCTGCACGTAGGGCGCCGGCCGGTCGGTGCGCACGGCATCGAGTGGCAGCGCCAGCACATCGGCGTGGCCCGTGTCGAGCGTGCCCTGCACAAACAGGCCCTGGCGCAGCTGCGAGGCGGCTGCGCCCTGACGGACGTCCAGGTACACCGGCACGGTGCGGCTGCCGGCCTGAGCGCTGGGGTTGATGCGTGCCACCGTGGCCTCGATGGGGGCGGCTACGCCATCGATCCGCAGGTGAGCCTTTTGTCCCACGCGCACGGCCAATGAGTCGGCCGGGCTCAGCAGGGCTTCGAGTTCGAGGCGGGACAGGTCCACCACCTCGACGATGCGCGTGTCCACCGCCACACGCTCGCCAGGCTGCGCGAGCCGTTGCGACACCTGACCCGTCAGCGGGCTGCGCAGCACGGTGTCGTCGAGCGATTTGCGCGCCACATCGGCTGCGGCCAGCGCGGCCTGGTAGCTCGATTGCGCGGCCTCCAGGTTGGCCTGCGAGGTGACCAGGGCCGTGGCAGAAATAAACCCCTGCTCCACCAGGGCGCGGTTGTTGGCGAACTGGCGCTGGTTGATGTCCACCTGGGCCTTGGCGGCATCGGCCTGTTGCTGGGCCTGGCGCAGGCGGGCGCGTGCCTCGGTGCTGTCAATGCGGGCGATTTCCTGCCCGGCGCGCACGCGGTCCCCCTCGCGCAAGGCCAGGCCCTGCAGCTCGCCGGCCGCGCGGGCCTTGACCATGGCGGATTCGACTGCGCGCAGCGCGCCCGACACGGGCACGGCGAGGGCAATCCTTTGCCGCTGCACCGTGACCCGTTCGCCCGGCGCCAGATCGAGCGTGGTTTCTTTGTTTTGCGCACTGGCTTCGGCCAGCGCCTTTTGCTGCGCCTGCCGCACGGCCAGGGCGCGCCAGACACCGCCCCCCACCAGCAGCAACGTGATGGCGACGAGCGCCCAGGCAATCCAGCGTTTCATGGTGTCAGACCGGTGGAGGTGGAGGGGGAGGAGGGCGCAGCCCCGTGCAGGCCGTGCAGAAGGTTGTCGGCTTGCATGGCCAGGTATTTTTCGGGGTCCAGATCCAGGGCCTTGGGCACGCAGGCGCCCATGGAGTGCTTGCACAGCACGAGAAAAATCATAGGGGCCATGACCAGATACACCGCGTAGTCCAGGTCGAGCGGCCGGAACTCCTGGCGGTCCACGCCGCGCTGCAGGATGCGGCGGATCAGCGCCTGGCCAGGGACCAGCACTTCATGCTGGTAGAACTGGGTGATTTCGGGAAAATGGTGCGCTTCGCTGAGCATGAGCTTGGTGATGCCCGAGGCCTTGGTGTTGCCGATGCGCTCCCACCACACCTTGTAGCAATAGCGCAGCAGGTCGTCGGTGTGGCCCTCGAAGCTGTCGAGCTCAATCGCCCATTCGGCAAATCGGCCTGCGATGTTTTCGCGCACTGCGGCCTTGAACAGCTCTTCCTTGCTGGAAAAATACAGAAACAGCGTGCCCTTGGACACCCCCGCACGCGCCGCTACTTCATCGACCCGCGTGGCCGCAAAGCCTTTTTCGACGAACAGCTCCAGCGCGGCCTCAATGAGTTCGCCGGGGCGCGCGTCCTTGCGGCGTTCGCGTTTGGCTGCCGGGGTGAGTGGCGAGGAGGTGGCTGGGTGCATTTTTAATGACTGACTGGTTAGTAATGTACTGAGCGCCTGCTGCAGCGTCAATTCATAATGTTGAGTTGCCCATCCCACCGAAGTAGAGAAAATTCCATGACACAGCAAACCATCACCCTGGGCGGCGGCTGCTTTTGGTGTACCGAAGCGGTTTTTGACCGCGTGCGCGGCATCGTTGATGTGGAAAGTGGCTACTGCAACGGCCAGGTGCCGCACCCGACCTACGAGCAGGTGTGCACCGGCGACACCGGCCACGCCGAAGTGGTGCGCCTGACGTTCGACCCCGCCGTCATCAGCGTGCGCGAGATCTTCGAGATCTTTTTCGCCACGCACGACCCCACCACGCTGAACCGCCAGGGCAACGATGTCGGCACGCAATACCGCAGCGGCATCTATTTTGAGAACCCCGAGCATGGCGACATCGCCAACGACATGATTCGCCAGATGTCGCAAGACCAGCTTTTTGGCGCGCCGGTGACCACCGAGGTGCAGCCCCTGCGCAATTACCATCCTGCCGAGCACTACCACCAAGACTATTACGCCAACAACCCTTTGCAGGGCTACTGTGCGTATGTCGTGGGCCCCAAGGTGGAGAAATTCCGTAAAACCTTTTCCCGTTTTTTGAAAGACCAATGAGGGGTCGCCTCAGAAAACGGAAAATAAAGCACGCTAAGCCCTTACTTACCCAGA